>JANOTU010000188.1:0-3474 GCA_031416515.1 Hyphomicrobiales bacterium | reverse complement strand
GCTGGTTCTTGTCGGAAAAGGCGATGGCGTGAACGAGGAAATCAATCTTGCCCCATTCTGTCTTCAGCGCCTCGAACACGGCGTCCACCGTGGCGATGTCTTCGACATCGCAGGGCAGCAGCAGTTTCGATCCAACTGAATCAGCCAGCGGTTTCACCCGCTTGCCAAAGGCTTCGCCCTGATAGGTGAAGGCCAGTTCCGCGCCCTGCTTGCGCAGTTCCGAGGCGATGCCCCAGGCAATCGAGTGGTCATTCGCCACTCCCATGATCAGGCCGCGGCGGCCGCTCATCAGTCCATTGGTCATGCAATCAGCCGTTATAGCGTTGTAAAATGAGGGTGCCGTTGGTGCCGCCAAAGCCGAAGCTGTTGGACATCACCACGTCGATCCGGGCGTTGTCGATGCGGGCGCGCGCGATGGGCAGATCGGCGAATTCCGGATCAATCTCCTCGATATTGGCGCTTTCGCAGATAAAACCATTCTGCATCATCAGAATGCAATAGATCGCTTCCTGAACGCCTGTGGCACCGAGCGAATGGCCGGTGAGCGACTTGGTGGCGGAAATCGCCGGAATGTCAGCGCCGAACACCGCGCGGATCGCCTCCACTTCTTTCTTGTCGCCAATCGGCGTGGAGGTGGCATGGGGGTTGATGTAGTCGATCTTGTTCTTCACCGTGGACATGGCCAGCTTCATGCACCGCGCGGCACCCTCGCCTGAGGGGGCCACCATGTCATAGCCATCGGAGGTGGCGCCATAGCCCACGAGCTCGGCGTAAATCCTGGCGCCCCGCGCCTTGGCGTGCTCCAATTCCTCCAGCACCACTGTGCCAGCGCCGCCGGCGATCACAAACCCGTCGCGGTTCTTGTCATAGGCGCGCGACGCCTTCTGTGGTGTGGCGTTATACTTTGATGACATGGCCCCCATGGCATCGAACAGCACCGAGAGAGTCCAGTCCAATTCCTCGCCGCCGCCGGCAAACATCACATCCTGCTTGCCCCATTGAATCATCTCTGCCGCATTGCCGATGCAGTGCGCCGAAGTGGCGCAGGCCGAAGAGATGGAATAATTCACGCCGCGAATGCCGAAGGGCGTGGCCAAGGTGGCCGAATTGGTGCTCGACATGGCGGCTGGCACGGCGAACGGCCCCACGCGCTTGGGCCCCTTCTCGCGGGTGATATCGGCCGCGGCCACCACCGACTTGGTGGAAGTCCCGCCTGAACCCATGATGATGCCGGTGCGGTCGTTCTTGACGTCCTTTTCTTCCAATCCGGAATCAGCTATGGCCTGCTGCATGGCCACATAGTTCCACGCGGCGCCATCGCCCATGAAGCGCCGCACCCGGCGGTCGATGGTGTCGAGATCGTAATTGGGCGCCCCATGCACCTGGCAGCGGAAACCCAGCCGCTCATAGTCAGCCGCCTTGACAATGCCGGATTTCCCCTCGCGCAGGGAGGCGAGGACTTCCTGGGTATTATTGCCAATGCTCGACACAATGCCAAGTCCGGTGACGACAACGCGGCGCATGGAGGCCTCCTTATGATTGAAACAGCCCGACCCGGAGATCGGTTGCCGTATAGATGGTCTCGCCGTCAGCCTTCATCACGCCGTCAGCAATGCCAAGATTGAGCTTGCGCAGGATCACGCGTTTCAGTGTCACCACATATTCCACTTTTCTAATCTTCGGCGTCACCATGCCGGTGAATTTAACCTCGCCCACCCCCAGCGCGCGGCCCCGTCCGGGCGCGCCCATCCAGCCCAAGAAGAACCCCAGCATCTGCCACAGCGCATCAAGCCCCAGACAGCCGGGCATGACAGGATCGCCCTGAAAATGGCAGGCAAAGAACCACAAATCCGGGTTCACATCAAGCTCCGCCACAATCTGGCCCTTGCCATGTTCGCCGCCATCGCTGGAGATATGGCTGATACGGTCAAACATCAGCATCGGCGGCAGCGGCAATTGCGCATTGCCAGGCCCAAACAATTCTGCCCGGCCACAGGCGAGCAAATCTTGATAGTCAAACTGGGATTTCCGGTCGGTCATGCCTGTCCTCGTGAGCTCACCTCGTCATTCCTAACACAATGGATTGCCAAATTGGAGGGCTTTGTCTAAAAAACCTTCTGAGATGACAAATGCCTCCCTGCAAATCGCCGAAAAGCTCCGTGTCGCGGGCCTGCGCCCGACGCGTCAGCGCGTGGCCCTGGCTGATCTCTTGTTCCACAGCGGCGACCGCCATGTCAGCGCTGAGGCCCTTCATGAAGAGGCGCAGGCGGCGCGTGTGCCTGTCTCGCTGGCCACGGTCTACAACACGCTGAACCAGTTCACCAAGGCGGGCCTCCTGCGCGAAGTCGCCATTGAGGGCGACCGGACTTATTTCGACACCAACACCTCCAACCACTTCCACTATTTTCTCGAAGACAAGGGCCATCTCGTCGATATCGGCTCCGATGATGTGGCAGTTACCGGCCTGCCGCCACTGCCGGAGGGCACAAAACTCGACCGGGTCGATGTGATCGTCAGGCTGAAGAGATTCTGAGCCGAAGGGCCCTCATCCGGCCTTCGGCCACCTTCTCCCAGTTGCGAAGGCGCAAACGGGAGAAGGCCATCAATTGCATCGCCTTCTCCCGTGGCTCTTGGGCCATGGGAGAAGGTGCCCGAAGAGCGGATGAGGGCCCTTTTTTTCAATCTCAGGAATTCCCGTATGGATCATAAAGCCCATGCAGCCTGAGCGCGGCGGCTCTGGCGAAGGCCAGGGTTACGGCCTTGCGCCGGGAGGTGTGCAAGATGGTTTCGCCTGGGTGACGCAAGATTTCGGCGCCCCAATTGTCAGCGACAATCAGTCCGTTTTCGGCGGGGATGATGTCCGGGTCCAAGGCCTGCGGGATGGCGAAAAACAGCCGGTCGCAGTAATCGCGGTATTCCGGCCATTTGCTGTCCACACGGAAATCTTCAGCTGCGGACTTGATCTCGACAATCCAGATTGAACCCGCACCACCCAGCGCGATCACATCGGCGCGGCGGCCCGTGACCAGGGTAAACTCCGTCAGAGTGGCAAATCCTGCCGCCCGCAACAGGCGGCAGACACCCTTCTGCACCATCGCGGCGGTATCCGACTGGCGTCCGTCGATCTTCAATTCCAGCATATAAGCCTCTTGTTGAGCAGCGCCGTTTAACCGTATTCGTTGTAGTGTAGCAAAGGGAGAGATGCATGGGAGCGGCAATGGCTATCAGTCGCGGCATTGACCAGATTGGCAGGATCACGGGCATTGTCGCAACATGGGCCGTATTGCTGGCCACACTGGTCAGCGCCTTCAATGCGCTGGCCCGCTACAGTGTCAGCACCATCATCTATCTTGATGCGCAGCTTCGGGTGTTTGGCGGCGGGCTGGCATGGGCGCTTGATCTCTACCGCGACAACTCCAACACCTTGCGCGACATGCAACTGGTGATGTTCGCCGGCATGGTCATGCTCGGGGC
>JANOTU010000187.1:0-4481 GCA_031416515.1 Hyphomicrobiales bacterium | reverse complement strand
TTCGACGGGGAGTTTTCCGTACAGTTCCACACCCTCGCGTTCGCCTGGTCCGCCGTAATTCGAAAAGAGCGGTGAGGTGTACCCCAGGACTTCCTTTGCCACTCTCTCATTTGACTCACCGTATAGTGCAATGAATTCCTGGGCTTTTTCCGGTGACATGCGGAAGGGGGGTCCTTTGTAGCCACTTTCAATCATCCGGTGAAGCAACTTGTCGAGTCCAAACTCACCGAAACTGTTGGCCAGCCTCTTGAATTCGAGAAGATCGGCTGGCAGGCTTGCATTGCTCATTGGGACGGAATCAAATTCCTTCTGCAACTCTGTTGCCTCAATACTGGAGTCAATCTGCCGCGCAAAATCCGAGAGCACCGTTCCGCCGATTGCCGATTGATCATAGTTCAGAACGCAGATGCGATCCTTACCGAAAACTTTCGCCCAATTATCGATAAGATCGTACCAGTTGAGGTTGGTCAGATATCGCGGGACCATGGTTGGGTCGGTCATGCCCATCGCTTTTACACTTTGATTGTAGCCAGACTCGACAATGCGGTCTTGACGGCGCAGCATCAGGATGATCCGTGTAGGAAGGCCGGCCGGTGCCGCGATTTTATCGAACACCACCTGCGGATCGGCCTCATAAAAATACTCTGATGACACAACAAGCGAATTGTAACGGGGCAGAGCCGCTGCATCGACAAGACTCCGAATGCTCTCATCGAACGGCGTAGTGAGAATGTGGCGTGTATCGCCGCGACCCAGCACCAGTGGATTGACAATCCCTTCTGCCGCGAGCCGGTGCGCATCGATTTGGCGGGGTGGGACCCAAATGCCCCTCTGGCGGAGGTTTTTTGCATTCACCACAAGCCATCGTTGGATGAAGCTTGTGGCCGTCTTCGGCAGACCGATATGTAGGATTAACTCTCGCAAGTTTTCCATCTTGGCTGACCTTTGTTCGCCGCGTGCAACGGAGAGAGCCTTTGGCGCATCGGCCGTCTGTGCATTGTTGGCACCATGGTGGCCCCTACGTGCTGCGCGTGCTAGGTGTTCCTCTATCAATTCTAGCGTGCTCAAATAATCAGTGACGGATGGTGCGATGTCCAGGGCGGCAGTTGCGAGCCGGTGGGCCTCGTTGAGTTGACCTTGTTTCAGCGCCACCCGCGCTGAAGTGACGATGTTCTGTGGCAAGGCCGAAGCGGCGGGGGAAAGTCTGTCCAACGAGTGCTGTGCTGCTTGAAATTCAGACAGCCGGAATCGTGCGATACTCAGAAAATGCAGTTCCCGATCATCAAGCGGGTGAACCGCATCGCGCCGTTCCAACAGTTCGCACACTGCCGGGCAATTACCATTGTGCAGATGCGTCTGCGCAAGCAAAAGAGAGAATTCCGTCACGTTGGGCGCGAGCGCAATTGCCATCTCAAGAAGATTAATGGTCTCGGCGTATTGTCCCATCTGGAAGGCCACGTTCGCCTCCAGATAACTTTGTAGCGTTCTGTCACTGTCTTTTCCGACGGGTAGCGAAGGCGAAGCCCCGCGCCGAAGTCCCACCACGGTGCTCCGCACCAGAGAAAGGTCGACGGAAAAACCAACAGCACCCAGCCTGCTCAGCAGAGCCATGGATTCGGGGGCACCGATAATCGACGGGTGCAGTTCAATGATCAATGTTTGAACGTCGTCGAATGTCAATCCTTCGAAGAGGTCCAGCTCTGCTCCTTCGACGTCAGCGACAATTGCCGTTGGCCTGAAATCGCTAAGCTCAGCGTCGATTGCCACCGCTTCGACCGTGATTTCGGTCCGCTGCGTACCCGTCCTCGCAAGAGAAGAGGCAAGAAAGTTCTTGTCGATAAAAAACGGGCACTGGCCGCTGGGCCAGTGCTTGCTCGCTCTTCCAACCATCACTCGATTTCGGATATCGAGCGCATAGCCATTCAGCGCTCCGTTTTTCCGGGCGGCCTCGGCGACGTCGGGATTGGCCTCGAAGCTCCGAAGATTTTCCGCGCCGACAATCTGCGCTATACTAAGGCTAACCAGACCGATTCCCGTGCCGATTTCAAGCACGCGATCGCCTGTTTTCAACATTTCCTTACACAATGCGATCTCCGCACCTTCGTAGGAGCAGTTGACGATTGCGCGAATATGTTGCGGGCCAAGGGCCGAATGGCCGTGAACAAGAAATGGCCCGGATCTTATTAGGGATCGCATGCCGTCGATTTCTCTTTTCACGTGGCTCTCTTCCCGCCCTATCTCTTGAAGCGCAACGTATTACGCCGCAGGACCGTGGCCCAGTCGAACCCCGCCTTGCAGCAAACCGCCGGGGTGAGCCGTTCAATGGCGTGAAGCAGCGTCCCATCCGATGCGATCGGTTCCGGCGGCAATTCGTCCCAGGAAAATTGGAGCTTGCGCAGCGGCGCAAGTGCGGCGCTCCGTGCCCAGAACATATTGCCAATCGGGAATTCCGGTGCAAAGGGCAGAGCGCCGAGCTCTAGACGCTCAGCCAACTTCACGGCGATGCGTAGGTTCTTCGTCCATCCGATTTGACACGGATCCTCCGCGAAAAGAAGGCCCAACTTCGGGTTACTCTGAAACCTCATGAACAATTCGCCCATAGCGTCGTAGCCACCGATCAGATGGTCATAGATAAAGCTCTTCCACTGCTCGGTTGCCGCCCGGTCCAGATGTGAGCTCACCTTAATGTGAAAATGTCCAATTATGTCGTGCTGCCAGAAGGCCTCCGGCAGCCCGCAGAGGAACGGCCCGATATCGCGGCCAATATTCGGGACCTTGATCCAGGAAATGCTTCGAATGTTGCCCGCTCCGCTCGCCACAGCGTCCTGCATGTGCTTGAACTTGTCATCGCTGTCCGACGTTATAAATAGACTGATCGGCGAGCCACAGTCACCGAGCCGCGACACCAATTCCTCGACACCCTTAATCTCGAAGGCGTGAATGTGGGCGGCGATGTTGAGTTTGACATCCGCCTTGTCCTCTGCGACGCCATCTGTCAACTTTAGATGGTGAACCTGATGCGTGAAAGCACGGCGGTTGTCCAAAAGCGCAGGCGTTGATACCACACTGGGGGCCGTTCCTGCGGCCTTGAATGCGCCATTATAACCCGGCCAGGGTTTGGCCGGGTGAATGCCCTTGCGAGCCAGATCGACATAGATGAACTCGGGCGTCGTTTCGCTCAATTGCGCAATATAGCCATTCAACATGCCGGACTTGAAGAATCTCGCATCGAATTTCCCCGAGGCCTCAAGAGCCTTCGCATCCTTCTTGACCGACTCGTGACTAACTAATGCCTCCCGGCAGGTATCGCCCACGAAGCGCGCATAGGCCGAAAAATCAAAAATCGATCCCGCCGCGGCGGAGCAACGGGCCTTGGAAGCCGAATCGGCACGCCGCTCCGAAATCATTTCGGCGAGGATTTGCACTGCGGCGGTAACGTTGAGAAATGGTATGACGCGGCCGATTTCCGGCGATCGCTTAATGATATCGGCGAAACCCGTAGTTCGGTCAAAAACGGCCACAGGCAGTCCAGCCAAGCTCGCATCGATCGCGACATTTGGAAAAGGATCGAGACGCGAGCTCATAAAGAACACATCAGCCGCATCATAATACGGCTTCAATGTGCTTACCTCTTCGGCAAATATTACGGTGTCTTCGAGACCACCCATTTCGATCTGGCTCTGCAGCCAAACGGAGTATACGAGTTCCAGGCGAGGATTGTAACCTCCGCCTACCCAGACAAACAGTACGTCAGGATCGATCAACTCCCGGTACAATTGTGCAGCTTGAACAAAGAGCTCGACACCCTTCCGCATATGCACCCAGCCAGCGCCCAACACCACCTTTCGGCCCGGTATGCGCTGAAGTGCTGACTTCACTCTCGACGACAACTCGTTGTGCTTATGGGACACATCGGTCACAAGTCCCTGGGGCAGCTGGCAATGGCCCTGATGGCACACTTTCAAGTGGCTTGGACTCCAGCCAAGGAACTCAACGCACTCCTCATCGATAGAAGCGTTTACAACCTGCGCCGGACTGATCACGGTCTGGGAGAACATCACCATTTTGGCCAACGAACCGCGAGGTAATACGTAATCCTTGAATTCGTGAATGAGGGAGATGACGGGCACCTTCAGTTCGTACAATTTGTCCGACAATGCGTGGCAGACAGCGGAATTGAGAAGCGCAACTGAAATGCCGTAACGCCGGACAACTACAATTAGATTGTCGTAAATCTCGACCGCAGAGGCGGGGGATTTCACCACCGCCAGCGAGTGCCTGCAGAACTCTTGGTCGAGAGGCCCGCTCTTCGAAAGCCACGTCACGACATTGAAGTGCCGTGAAAGATGTTTCACCAGATTCAGGGCCAATATCGGAGCGCCGGTGCGTGTGGCTTCGTGAACAGCAACAAGTATCACCGGCAGCATGAATTTACCATCAGTAGCCATCGTCATACTGAACTGGAACGGGAGAAAATTCCT
>JANOTU010000186.1:0-7387 GCA_031416515.1 Hyphomicrobiales bacterium | reverse complement strand
GCTGCTCGCGGAAATCCGCGATTCACTCAAGAACCGGTAAGACAACAGCCCGGGCGGCGTCATCGCGGCCCTGCGACTGATAAAGACCGACCAGATCGGCGGCAGCGCGAAGTTCAAAAAATTTCGCGCCCTGCTGCCGCGCCACCGCAATCGCCTCGAGCAGGCTTGCCTCTGAGCGAGCCGCATCGCCGTCCACAAGGGCCACGGCGGCGGCAAGGCGGTGCGCCTCGGCCAGCACCAGGGTCTCGCCGGTTTCGGCTATTGTGCTGCGCAGTTCCTGCAAATAATGCCGCGCCCGTTGCGCATTGTTCAGCCCCAGTGCCCGCCAGCCGACACCCGACAATAATAAGGTGCTGTAGATGCGCGCGTTCGTGCCACGCATGCGCCGGTAAAACCCATCAAACAAATCAAGGCCCGAGGTCTCGCCTGCGCTGGCTTCGAGGAGGCCGCGCGCCAGGCCGCTGAAATCCTGCCACAGGCGCAGTCCGTGCTCATCTGCCAGGGGACCAAGCTTGCCATTGTAGCGCGCCAGTTCGGCTTCGTCACCGGCAAGCAGCGCGTAGATGGACAGATGCAGATACATGTAACAGACCGAATTCACATGACCTGAGGCAAGGCCAACACGCTCGGCCTCGCCGGCATGGATTTTGGCCCGGCTGGATTCGCCCAGCGCGCTAAGCACAATGGCCATGCCGGTATGCACAGCCATCCCCGGTTCCAGGCTAAGGCGGTTTGCCATCGCTGCGTGGATTGCCGGATCATAGAACTCAAGGGCGTGTTCCAATTGGCTCTTGGCCTCGCCTAACCGGCCCTGCATGAAGTACGATGACCCCAGCATCCGGTTCGCCACAAGTTTCGCAATGCTTTCCCCAGACGGCGCAATCACCTCCACCAAAGCTTCTGCCTGGCGCAAGACCTCCGCATGTTCAGCCTTGACGTAACTTCCCGCCCACAGCCCGTAGAGCACGGCAAAACGCAGAGGTGTATCACCGATCTTGTCGGCAAGGGCGCGCGCCTGCTCGAAGGCTGCAATCGTCTCTGGAACAGAGTAGCCCCGCCTTGCGATCAGCGCCTGGGCAAGCTGCACCTGCAATTCGAGGGCGCGTTCGGTCGCCGCCCTGACACCACCATCGACATGCGGAGCGAGCAGTGCGATGGCGCGGCCAAGATTGGCGATAGCTTCGTCATAGGCAGGCCTGGCGATGGCGGCTTTTCCAGCGGTGGCCCAGAGTTCGGTGGCCTTTTCCAGCAGTCCCGCCGCCTCGGCATGGCGCGCGAGGACTTCCGGTGCCGCGTCAGCGTCTTGGTCCAGCACCCCCAGCAGTTTGACGTGGATGCTTTGACGCCGTGCCTTCAGCAAGCTTTCATAGGCGGCATCGCGCACCATGGCGTGTTTGAACATATAGGTGGCATCGGGCGGCACACCGCGGCGGAACACCAGTTCCGCCTTGATCAAGCCATCCAGTGCCACAATGAGTTCAGCCTCGCTCAAGGGCGAAATGCCCGCCAGCAGGCGGTGGCCGAAATCGCGCCCGATGCAGGCGGCCATCTGGGCCACGTCCTTGAAGGATTGCAGCCGGTCAAGACGCGCCATCAGGCTGTCATGCAGGCTGGAGGGAATGGCCATGGCCTCCAGGGGCCGGTCCAGCACCAGCGCATTGCCCTCTTCGCGCAATTGCCCCGATTCCAGCACCGTCTTGGTCAGCTCTTCCACAAACAGCGGAACACCATCGGTGCGGCTGGCGATGATGTGCAGCAGTTCTGCTGGCACCGCCTTGCCGCCGGTCATCTTGGCGACAATGGCGGCGATCTGCGCGCGCCCCAGCCGGTTCAGGGCAAAGCGGGTCACGGCGGGGTGGCCACCAAAGCCATGCTCGAATTGGGGCCGCGCCGTGGCCAGGATCAGGATTCTCTGGTCGGCGATGGCGTCAAGGGTGACATCAAGAAATTCCAGCGTCGTGGGATCGATCCAGTGCAGATCCTCAAATACGAGAAGCAATGGCTTCTCCTGGGCTTGAAAGCCCATCAGCTTGATCAGCGCCCGCATGGTATGGCTGCGCTGCTGGGTGGGCGTCAGGGCCAGCGGGCCATGACGCTGGCTGGCATCAAGCCCCAGGAGGGCCGCCAGCAGGGCAAAATTACCAACGTTGACACCGTGCATGCGCTCCAGCTTGTCAAGGCGGGCTTCGCTTGCGTCTTCGGGCTGAAAGCCAGCGCCCTGGACCATGTGCTGGATGATGGGGTGAAAGGCGCTGTCGCTGTGATAGGGCGAACACTGGAAGGTCATGCGGGCATGCCCCGCTTGCTCAATGGTGTCGATCAAGGCCTGAGTAATGCGCGATTTGCCAATCCCCGCCTCGCCGCTGACCACGATCATCTGGCCAGCACCGGAAGCTGCCTGGCGCCAGCGCTCCAGCATCAGCCCCAGCTCCTGCTCGCGTCCGACAATGGGGGTGAGCGTTCCCGTCTGCCTGGCTTCAAAGCGGCTGCTCCGGGCGCTTTCGCGGGTCACCGCGTAGGCGGCCACAGGTTCGGAAATACCTTTAAGCTCATGGGCACCCAAATCCTCCAGCTCAAACAAGCTGCCAAGCAGGCTTCTGGTTTCCTGCGCCAGCACCAGCTGGTTGGGCCGGGCCAGGGTTTGCAGCCTTGCTGCAAGATTGGGGGTCTCCCCCACCACGGCGGCTTCTTGCGTGGGCCCCTGGCCGATCAGATCGCCCACAATCACCACGCCCGTGGCAACACCAATCCGGGTGGCAAGGGCGGCGCTGGTGGAATTCTTGAGCGCCGTCACCGCTGCAATAATGGCAAGACCGGCGCGGACCGCGCGCTCGGCGTCATCTTCATTGGCGCGCGGCCAGCCGAAATAGCACAAGACCCCATCGCCCATGAATTTGGCCACAAAGCCATCAAAGCGCGCCACCACGCCGGCCACGCTGTTTTGATAGGCGGTGATGACCTCGCGCAGGTCTTCGGGGTCAAGCCGCTGAGCCAAGGCAGTTGATCCAACCAGATCAACGAACATCACGGTCAGGTGGCGGCGCTCGGCTTCGGCAGGGGCGCCGGCCTGCGGCGTTGCGGCATCGGACAGCCGCGCAATGGCGCTGGCGATCTTGCGCCGCGGCCCCAGCGGCAGGCCCAGCTCCTTGAGATCATCCTCGCTCAGCTGCGGCAGCGCCTCGAAATCTATCTCCGCATCGGCAAACACCGGGCCATATTTTTCCAGCCCGAGGCCTGTCAGCCAATTTGCAATATTCGCCACATCGCACCCCAAACAGCCCCCGCGCCCGATGGTAGCCGATTGCGGCAGACAAGCAAGTTGTTTGCATCTGGTTTATTGCCTAAAGCTCGGCCTCATGAACCTTGAACACTTTATCACCCCCCAGGCCCGCGATGAACCCGACAGCGGCATCATCAAGGCCGCCATGCATGGCTTTACGGTGCCAGGCGTTATTCCGCTGTGGACCGGCGAGGGCAATCTGCCGACACCGCAAGCCTTTACGCAGGCCGCCAGCGACAGCCTGCTGCAGGGCGAGACATTTTACACCTGGCAGCGCGGGATCCCTGATCTCCGCGAAGCCTTGGCGCGCTATCACCAGCGGCAATTCGGGCGGGAATTTTCCCACGAGAATTTCTTTGTGACCTCAGGCGGCATGCAAGCCGTGCAGACGGCGATCCAGATGATTGCCGGCGAAGATGACGAGATCATCATCCCCACGCCAGCCTGGCCAAACTACGCGGGCCCGCTTCGGGTGCAAGGCTCGCGGCCCGTGGAAGTGCCGATGCAATTCGTCAATGGCCGCTGGCTGCTTGATTTCGACCGGGTGTTTGCGGCGGTGAGCCCGCGCACCAAGGCCATCTGCATCAATTCCCCCTCCAATCCCGTGGGCTGGACGGCAACCCGCGAGGAACTGCTGGCGGTTCGCGATTTCGCCAGGCAGCGGGGCTTGTGGATTGTGGCCGATGAGGTTTATTCGCGCTTCTATTACGGAGCGGGCAGCAGAGCGCCCTCCTTCCTCGATATCTGCGATGATGAAGAGCAGGTGCTCTACGCCAACACGTTTTCCAAGAACTGGGCCATGACCGGCTGGCGCGTCGGCTGGCTGCAAGCCCCGAGAGCGCTGGGGACCGCCATTGAACGCATCATTCAATATAATTCCAGCGGCACACCCGTATTCCTGCAGAGGGGCTGTGTTGCCGCTCTTGACCACGGCGAAGATTTTGTGGGCATGCAGGTGGCCAAGGCCCGCGCCAACCGCGACATGGTGGCGCGGCTTCTGGGCGCGATGCCGGGGGTGCGGTTTGAAATCCCGTTGGGCGCCTTCTATCTGCTCTTTGCTATCGACGGCATGACCGATTCCACCGCAACCACCCTGCGCATCATTGATGAAGCAGGCGTTGGCTTTGCGCCCGGCGCCACTTTTGGCCCTGGCGGTGAGGGCTACCTCCGCATGAGTTTCCTCCGCGACGGTGACAAGATCGAGGAAGCCATGGACCGCTTTCACAACTGGCTGAAAAAATCGCAACTCAGTTGATGTGGTGGTTTTGCTGGCACCGTGTTTGGGCGGGTGAATTTTTTCATCTTTTTTTCAATGCTTTGTCAGCCTCCTGTGAGGCCTGAGGAACCAACATGTCGTTTGTTCGTTATAGGCCAACGCGCACGTCTGACTTGGGTCCTCCCATTTCCAAGAACAGAGTCCTCGTGGCGGCCATGTGGCAATTCCACATCGGTAACAGGGGGTGGGTGGCACCTGCCATTCACCCTTCTCTTTTCGCCCATCAACACGCCAGAGCCGCGAGTATAATGCCATGCAGCCGCGTCATCACAGCGCGGGCCCGCCAACAAGTCGATGACGCAAACTCTGAGCGCCGCAGCGCATCGCCCAAGCCGTCCGAGCGAGAGCAGAGGGGGTCCGCTCTGCGGATAAAAAATTGGGCAACCGGAAAGCCATGGCCAAGGCTTATGAGCGCGGCGCTCAGGGAATTTTGGCACCCCGCCCGCGCAATGCCTCTTGCAATCCTGAGCGGACCAGAGACTCTGCATGTCGGGTGAGGGCTTTGCGGTTGGTCTCACCGCTGAGCGAGAGCACGGGGTGACAGATGATGGTCACTTCAATGGGTCCCATGGCAAGAGCCGCCCAGAGATGGGCTGCCATATCCATGTCGCCGTACCAGGCGTAAAAGGGCCGCAGGCGCCAGGTCATGGGAAGGTTGCGGTGGCCACTATAGGCGATGGTCAGGGGTTGGATGATGACATGGGCAAGCTCGGCGGCGCCAAAGAACGAGCTTTTGAAGGGCAGGACCGAGGTGCCGGCGCTTGATGTGCCCTCCGGAAACAACACCAGCGTGTCGCCGCCCCGCAGCCGGGCTTGCATTTCATCACGCGACTGACCGGTGCGATTGCGGCGGTCGCGGTGGACGAAGACGGTGCGCTGGAGTTTGGCCAGCAGTCCAAAAAACGGCCAGCCCGCCACTTCGCGTTTGGCCACAAAGGACAGTGGCGCCAGCGCGCTGAGGATGACGATATCCATCCAGCCCACATGATTGCTGACCACCAGGGTTGGGCCGCTCTCCGGCATCCGGCCCACCAGCTTCAGCCTGACGCCGAAGAGGCGCAGCACCAGGCGGTGGTAGTGCATGGGAAGGACCCGCGCCATGCCGGGCCAGAATTTGATGAAGAACAACTGCGCCGGCATGAGCGGCAGGGTGAGGGCCGCAAAGCCAGCGAGGATCAACACTGGCCTCAGCACGAAACGTCCCTGCGCATGATGATGGCATCCGCGCCTCGGGCGTAATAGCCACGGCGCAAGCCCGCCTCGGCAAAACCGCAAGCGGCATAAAGGGCGCGCGCCGCAGTGTTGCTGGCGGCAACTTCGATGAACAGGTGCTTCATGCCGTGGCAGCGGTTGATGAGCGATTTTGCCACGCCGCGCCGCTGGGCGAAAGGGCGCGTGCCCAAGGTGATGATCTCAGCCTCATCGGCCGCGCGGCGCAGCAGAAGAAAGCCCACAGGCTCTTCTGCCTCGAACGCAACAAAAGTGGCGGCGCCCGGCATGGCCATGAGCTTGGCGCACGCAGCGGGGGCCCAGGGATTGTCGAAACATTCGGCGTGGAGGGCGGCCAGCATTTCCGCATCGCTGGTTTCGTGGATGGTGATGGTGAGGGGCGGGCGCTGCGCATGGGGTTGCGGCTTGGCATCGGGGGCTCGCAAATAAAGTGGCTCAGGTGAGCCCGGCGGCGGCGCTCCCAGGCCGCGCTTGATGAAATTGGCGGCAACGGGCAAATCGCCCGCATGGCTGCGGATAAAATCACCGCGCGCCATGAGCAGATCAGCGCCACTGCCCAGAATGGTGATGGGGCCGGAGGGGAGCATCCCCAGACACGCGTCGATGCTCATCACCGCTGGGGACGCGCCAAACAGCGAGGCGTAGACTTCGTTTTTCCGGGCATCAGCCACAACCAGGACATCCTGATTTTGGTTGGCGGCAATGGCTGACAGCGAGTCGATGCCAATCACCGGAATATTCAGCGCCAGACCCAAGCCTCGCGCCATGGAGAGGCCAATGCGCACGCCAGTGAATGTGCCGGGGCCGGTGGTGACAATGATTCGGTTTAACGCTTTGAATTCAACCCCGGCATCCGCCATCACACCCCGCACCATAGGGGCCAAAGCCTCGGCATGGCCGCGCTCCATGGCGAGCCAGGCTGAGCCAAGCGGCACGGCATGGGCAGTGTCCATGACCGCCGCTGAACAAGCAGCCATGGATGTATCAAGGGCCAGAAGCATCATGGTGCGGCGTGATAGGCCGCGACCGGCACAGCGTCAAACCGCCGTCCCTGTGGCCAATGCCACAGACAGCGAGAGGTAGGGCGTTTAGTGTGATTGCATCGGCAAAACTCTTGAAGGGACACAGGCCATGCGCAATCAACCCTCAGCAACGAGCCGCCTGTTGCAAGGCATCATGTCGGCACCTGAAGCAAGCGAAGCGTCCGCCCGCAGCAAAGCGAGATTTTCGGTCAAAGGCGCGGTTGAAATATTCGGGCGCGCCATCTGCGATTACGCCGATGCATCAACCATGGCCCATGTCAGCCCCTTCACCCGCTTCGGCGAGCGCCACGACAGGTGACCAGCCAAAAGGATCAGACCGGGCGGACTTCTGTGACTTCCGGGATAAAGTGTCGGAGCAGGTTTTCAATGCCGTGCTTCAAGGTGGCGGTTGAACTGGGGCAGCCCGCGCAGGAACCCTTCATGTTGAGATAGACCACCCCTTCCCTGAAGCCGTGGAAGGTGATGTCGCCGCCATCTTGCGCCACAGCAGGGCGCACCCGGGTTTCCAGCAATTGCTTGATGGTTTCCACGATCTCGCCGTCAGCGGCGTCAAAGAAT
>JANOTU010000185.1:0-16241 GCA_031416515.1 Hyphomicrobiales bacterium | reverse complement strand
CACCACGCTCCGTGATGGGCAGCAAACGCCTGGGGTTGATTTTTCGCTGGATGACAAGCTGATGGTGATGGGTCTGCTTGACCAGCTTGGCGTTGATTATATTGAAGGGGGTTATCCTGGTGGCAACCCTACTGATGCGGCTTTGTTTGCAGAAGAGAGAAAGACCCGCGCCATCTTCACCGCGTTCGGGATGACCAAGCGGGCGGGGCGGTCGGTTTCCAATGATGCGGGGTTGCAGACTTTACTTGCAGCGAAGGCACGCGCGATTTGCTTTGTGGCCAAGGCCTGGGATTATCATGTGCGGGTGGCGCTGGGCTGCACCAATGAGGAGAATCTTGAAGGGATCCGGCAATCGGTGGAAGCCGCGAAGGGCCGCGAGGTGCTGGTGGACTGCGAGCATTTCTTTGATGGCTACAAGGCCAATCCGGATTATGCGCTGGCTTGCGCCAAGACGGCCTATGAGGCGGGGGCGCGCTGGGTGGTGCTGTGCGATACCAATGGCGGCACCATGCCGGGGGAAATTTTCGAGATCGTGGCGGCAGTGACGAAACATGTTCCCGGCTCTCATCTCGGCATCCACGCGCATAATGACACTGAGCAGGCGGTGGCCAATTCTCTCGCTGCTGTGGAGGCGGGGGCGCGGCAGGTTCAGGGAACGCTCAACGGCATCGGCGAGCGCTGCGGCAATGCCAATCTGGTGTCGATCGCGGCCACGCTGGCGCTGAAGAAAATCTACCAAGAGCGATTTGAGACGGGGGTTCAAGTCAAAGACCTCACTCATGTGTCGCGCAGTTTCGATGAGCTCCTCAACCGCGCGCCCAATGCGCAAGCGCCCTATGTGGGCAAGAGCGCCTTTGCCACCAAGGCCGGCATACATGCCTCGGCCATTGTAAAAGAGCCCGAGACCTATGAGCATGTGCCGCCTGAAAGTGTTGGCAACCAGCGGCGGATGCTGATGTCGGATCAGGCGGGGAAATCCAGCTTGCTGGCGGAATTGCAGCGCATTGGCCTCAATATCCCCAAGGACGATGCGCGCCTTGAGGCGCTGCTCCGCGATGTGAAGGAGCGCGAGGCCCAGGGCTATGCCTATGACGGGGCGGATGCTTCGTTTGAATTGCTGGCCAGGCGCACGCTAGGCTCCGTGCCGCATTATTTCGATGTGCTGTCCTACCGCGTGATCGTGGAAGAGCGCGGGGGCGAGATGATTTCGGAAGCGGTGGTGAAATTGAAAGTGGGCGAGGAGACCTATCTCAACGCCGGCGAAGGCAATGGCCCGGTGAATGCGCTCGATGTGGCGCTGCGCAAGGACCTGGGAAAATATCAGCGCTTTATCGATGATATGGAACTGGTTGATTTCAAGGTCCGTATTCTCAATGGCGGCACGGCGGCGACAACACGGGTGCTGATTGAGAGCCGCGACGGCAAGGGCGAGCGTTGGTTCACGGTGGGGGTTTCGCCCAACATCGTGGAAGCCTCGTTTCAGGCGCTGTCAGATTCGATCATCTACAAACTGGTGCATGACGGCGTCGCCGCCTGACATGACTGAAGCTGAAAAAGGCGTTGGCCTCGCCGTTCTCGCTCATCTCGTCTGGGGTGGGATGGCGGTTTATTTCGGGCTTATCCGGCATATCTCGCCCATTGAGATCGCGGTGCACCGGGGCTTGTGGTCGCTGCCGATTGCCGGCTTCATCATCTGGTATCTGGGCCAGCACCGCGATGTCTTGCGCGCCATCTCATCCCCGCGCAATCTCGCCATTCTGACGCTGAGCGCCAGCCTGATTGTTTTCAACTGGGGATTTTATGTCTGGTCCATCGAGCAGGGCCGGACACTGGAATCGAGTCTGGGTTATTTCATCAACCCGCTGTTCAATGTGGTGATGGGGTATTTGTTTTTGGGCGAGCGCTTTACCAGGCCGCAGCTTGTGGCGCTGGGTTTGGCGCTGGTTGCGGTTTTGGTGCAGACGATTTCAGCGGGCGTGTTTCCGTGGCTTGGGCTGATGCTGGCGGCCACGTTTTGCCTCTATGGGTTCTTGCGCAAGACCATTGCGGTGGGACCAACGCAAGGGTTTTTCATTGAGGTGTGCATTGTGGCGCTGCCGTTGCTCGGCGCACAATACTGGCTGGCGAGCCGGGGCGAGGCGCTGTTTGGCGGCACAAGGTTTGATACGCTGATGCTCATGGGCTGCGGGGTGCTGACGGCGGCGGCTCTCATTCTTTATGCCGCCTCGCTGCGGCGCATGCGTTATTCCACGGCGGGCTTGCTGCAATATCTGTCGCCGTCGCTGGTGTTTCTCACTGCGGTGTTTGTTTTTGGCGAGCATCTTGACGTCTGGAAGCTGATGTCTTTCGCGCTGATCTGGATCGGCCTTGCGATCTATTCGTTCTCGGCGATCCAGGATGAGCGCGAGCGGCGGCTGGACCGCTAGAGTCTGCCCAGGAGGGGTTCTGCCGGGATTTTCTCGCGGGTTTTCCCCATCCGGTATTCAAAGGCAGGAACCACCTCCGTTGCGGATTCCACCACGTCCATCTTGAATTCCAGTCCCTCGCGGATGAATTTTTCGGTTCGCATGTGGTCGAAAAGCGTCACCAGCGGATCCCAGTAGCCATCGATATTGCACAGGATGATGGGCTTGGAATGCTGGTCAAGCTGGGCCCAGGTGGAGATTTCGGCAAGCTCCTCCAATGTGCCAAGGCCGCCGGGGAGCGCTACGAACCCGGTGGACCTCGCAAACATCGCCATTTTGCGCTCGTGCATGTCAGTGGTGACGATCAACTCGTTCACGTCCGTCAGCATCTTCTCCTTGTTGGCGAGAAATTCAGGAATGATACCAGTGACATGCCCGCCAGCATCGAGAACCGAGCGGGCTACCTCGCCCATCAGGCCAAGGCTGCCGCCGCCATAAACCAGGCCGATACCGGAGTCCGCCATGGCCTTGCCGAGTTCTCGCGCTGCCACGATATAGGAAGGGTTGCGCCCCGGTCCGGAGCCGCAATAGACACAGAGTTTTCGTGAAGGGGTCATATTATAGGCCTTGCAAACAGATTTGAGTCGGATATGTGCCAGCCTCTATACGGGAGTTGGCTGCTAAATCTTTAGAGAAATTTGACTGAAACCCTGCTAAAATGGTCTATGGTGCCTTAAAATGAAGTGGATGGTAAGAACATGAATAAGTCCAACCCGATTTTGATTTTTGCCGGACTGGCGATTATCGCCATAGGCTTGCTGGTTGGCCTGACCAAGGATCGCTGGAGCGCGGGCCTGCCCAAGACGGTGGCTGAAGTCCAGCCTGCGCCCACACCTGCGCCTGAGGCAACGACTGTTGCACCTGCTCCGGTTGTTGCTGAAAAGCCGCCACTAGCCGTTGTTGCGCCGGAAGTTCAAGCAGAGGCCTCGGTTGCCGCCGAGATGACGCCCACTTTCGATACGGTGCGTGTTGAAAAAACCGGTGAAGCTGTGATCGCGGGCCGCGCGGCCGCAGGATCGGATGTTAGTGTCAAGCATAACGGAACTGTGGTGGGAACCGCCATTGCCTCTGCCGATGGCAGCTTTGTGATTGTTCCCGAGAATGCATTGCCCGCAGGCAGCGGCGCGCTCACCATCGAGGCTAAATCCAAGACCTCGACATTCTCAATGAAGTCGGAACAGAGTGTCGCCATCATCCTGGCGAAAGAAGCTGAGAAAGAGGCGCTGGTGGCTGTTGTCAGCCCCACTCTTCCCACCAAAGTTTTACAGAAGCCAACGGACCGTGCCGGTGTGGCGAGCGCTGTGAAGCCAGTCAGCCTGGATGCGGTGGACTATGATGAAATGGGCAACATGGTGTTTTCAGGCCGCGCACAACCGGGCACCGTGGCCCGCCTTTATGTGGACAACACGGCTGTGGGCGATGCCAAGGCAGGCGAGGATGGCAATTGGATTTATGCGGGCAAATCGCCAGTCGCCTCCGGAGTTCATGCGCTGCGGGTAGATGGGCTTGATGCGGCGGGAACCGTGGTCAGCCGTGTCGAGGTGCCGTTCTTCCGCGAAGAGACACAGAAAGTGGCCACGGCTGAAGCTGTTCCGGCAGTGGAGCCAGAAGCAGCCCCTGCCGAAACTGTGGTTGCGGTTGAACCTGCGCCTGAAGAGACAGTTGTGGCGGCTGAACCGGCACCCGCTGAAACCGTTGTGGCGGCAGTTGAGCCTGCCAATCCAGAGGTCGTTGTCAAGGACAAGCAGATATTCATCCAGCCTGGCGACAGTCTGTGGAAGATTTCGCGCTCGCTTTACGGGTCTGGCAAGAAGTACACCGTGATCTATGAGGCCAACAAGGATTTGATCGGCGATCCAGCGCTGATCTATCCAGGCCAGGTCTTCAAGATGCCCGAAGCGCCTGAGTAGGGGCATGAGCCGCAAGACCGCGCCGACCACCGCCTCCGGTGATGGTGACCAATGGGCGATCATCAAGGATCTGCTGCCTTATCTCTGGCCCGCTGACCGGCCCGACCTGAAGGCTCGGGTGGTCTTCGCCATGGTCGCTCTGGTCGTGGCCAAGATCATCACGGTGGCCACCCCTTACGCTTTCAAATACGCAACCGATGCGCTCACCTCAGGCGGGGGTGCTGCCACCATCGCCATTTCTGTGGCGCTCTTCATGGTGCTGGCTTACGGCATGGGCCGGATCATGCAGGTGGCCCTTGCCCAGCTTCGGGATGCCATTTTTGCCAAGGTGGGCCAGCGCGCCGTGCGGCAGCTTGCCATCCGCACCTTCAAGCATCTGCACCGACTGTCGCTGAAGTTCCATCTGGAGCGCCGCACCGGCGGATTGTCGCGCATTGTGGCGCGGGGCACCACCGGGATCGACACAGTGCTGCGCTTCTCGCTGTTCAATACGGCGCCTACAATTCTGGAAATCGCCCTGGTGACGGGCGCTCTCGCATGGTCCTTCGACTGGACCTATGCCGGCGTTGTTCTCGCCACCATCGTCTGTTACGTCTGGTTCACCTATCTCGCCACCGAATGGCGCATCAACATCCGCCGCGCCATGAATGAAGCCGACACCGATGCCGGCACCAAGGCCATCGACAGCCTGCTGAATTTCGAGACGGTGAAATATTTCGGCAATGAGGAGCACGAGGCCACACGCTACGACGCCTCAATGGCCAAATATGAAACAGCGGCGGTGAAAACCTGGATTTCGCTGGCGGTGCTCAATGCGGGCCAGGCCCTCATCTATGCCGTGGGCCTCACCATTGTCATGGCCATGTCGGCTTTTGCCATCTCGCGGGGACAGGCGACGGTTGGCGATTTCGTCATGATCAACGCGCTGATGATCCAGCTTTACATGCCGCTCAATTTCATTGGCTCGTCCTACCGCGAAATCAAGCAGGGGCTTATCGATGTCGAGCAGATGTTCAATCTGCTGAAAGTCAATGTCGAGATTGCTGATAATCCGGGCGCCAGGCCCCTTGTGGTGGACAGGGCCGAAGTTGTTTTCGAGAATGTAAGCTTCGCCTATGACGCCGAGCGCCCGATTATTCGCGACTTGAGTTTCCGCGTGCCGCCGGGAAACACTGTGGCCATTGTCGGGCCATCGGGGGCGGGCAAGTCCACCATCTCGCGGCTGCTCTACAGATTCTATGATGTCAGCCAGGGCCGTATTCTGGTTGACGGACAGGATATCGCCTGGGTCACACAAAAATCCCTCCGCGCCGCCATCGGTATGGTGCCGCAGGACACGGTGCTGTTCAACGACACGATCCGCTACAACATCCGCTATGGCAGGCCGGATGCCTCTGACGAGGAGGTGGAGGCAGCTGCCAAGCTGGCGCAGATCCACAATTTCATCCTGAGTTTGCCCAAGGGCTATGACGCAATGGTGGGCGAGCGCGGCCTCAAGCTGTCGGGGGGCGAAAAACAGCGCGTCTCCATTGCCCGCACCATCCTGAAAGGCCCGCCCATCCTGATCCTTGATGAGGCGACTTCGGCGCTGGACAGCCACACCGAGCAGGACATCCAGGATGCGCTTCGCAAAGTTTCCGCCGACCGCACCACACTGGTGATCGCCCACCGGCTTTCAACCGTGGTGGACGCCGATGAAATCATCGTCCTCGACAAGGGCCACATAGCTGAACGCGGCACCCATGCGGAACTGCTGATCAAGAACGGCATCTACGCCAGTCTGTGGAACCGCCAGCGCGAAGCCGACTACGCGCGCAATCTGCTGGAAAAGGTGGAGACCGAGGAATTGGCGGAAGTGGGGAGCTGAAGGTTCCGGCCCTTGTTACGATTACTGCCGGTATTGCTGGATGCGGGTGGTCCGGAGTCCCGCCAAGCCGTGTTTGTCGATGGAACGCTGCCAGCTCAGGTATTCCTCAACTGTCAGCACATAGCGCGAACAGGCGTCTTCGAGGCTCAACAGGCCGCCGCGCACGGCGGCGACGACCTCCGCCTTCCGCCGGATCACCCAGCGGTGATTGCCGGGAGGCGGCAGGTCGGCAACAGTTAGGGGACTGCCATCGGGCCCGATGACGTAATTTACTCTGGGACGCAACTGACCGTTCATTTACTCACTCTACGCATACTCACTGCGACACAGATTAGGGAACGCCGCTTAAAAATCAGCTAAGCGCAAATGAACAAATGGCAAAGATGGCGCGACTTGTGGGTCAATTCAGGACAGGGGCGGTTTACTTTTGGGGTGCTGTGGCCCATTCAGGCGCTCATGAGCATTGATCCCGGCATATTGGAGAAAGTCCGCTTGAGCGTTGGCGAGCCTGTCGGCGCCCGCATTGTCTGCGCCATGTCGGGGGGCGTGGACAGCTCGGTGGTGGCCGCACTCCTCAAGCTTGCGGGCTATGAGGTCATCGGCATCACGCTTCAGCTATATGATCACGCTGAAGCAGTGCGGCGCAAGGGTGCCTGCTGTGCCGGCCAGGATATTCATGATGCAAGGCGGGTTTCCGCCAATCTTGGCATTCCCCACTATGTTCTTGATTTTGAATCGCGCTTCAAGGAGGCGGTAATTGATGAGTTTATTGCAGGCTATTTGGCAGGCGAGACGCCGATCCCGTGTGTGACCTGCAACCGCACAGTGAAGTTCGCGGACCTGCTGGCGCGGGCGCGGGATTTGGATGCAGCAGCGCTGGCCACCGGTCACTATATCGAGAGCCGGGCGCGCGGCGATGGCCGCCGTGACCTTTATACACCAGCCGACATGGCGCGCGACCAGAGCTATTTCCTGTTTGCCACCACCCAGGCCCAAGTCGATTTCCTGCGCTTTCCCTTAGGGGGCCTGACCAAGGCGGAAACGCGCGCCATTGCGGGCGAGCTTGGGCTGATCGTGGCCGACAAGCCCGACAGCCAGGATATCTGCTTTGTGCCTGAAGGCCGCTATGCCGATGTAATTTTGAAACTCCGGCCTGATGCGGCGGAACCGGGTGACATCCTGCATCTGGATGGCCGGGTTCTGGGCCGCCATGAAGGAATTATTCACTATACAATCGGCCAGCGCCGCGGGCTTGGCATTTCTGATGCGGAGCCGCTTTATGTGGTGAAGGTCGATGCTGTGTTAAAGGCGGTTGTGGTAGGCCCGCGCGAAGCCCTGAAGCGACACGACATTCGGCTGACACGGCTGAACTGGCTGGGAGACGACATGCTGAATGAGCAGTCCCGCCCCGTGTTTGCGAAAATCAGGTCAACCAGGCCACCGGTGGAGGCGAGTCTGCGGGCAAGCCCGGATGGATCAATTGTCACCATCACGGAAGGCGAATACGGCGTTTCGCCAGGCCAGGCTTGCGTGCTCTATGACGCGCAAGGGCCAGGTGCCCGGGTTTTGGGCGGCGGCTTCATCACCGCGCAAAGCCACGCCTGATGAGTGTTCCGCCCAAGCCAAAACGGCAGTCGCAGTTATTTTTTCTCAAGCAGTATTTCAGAAAGCCATCCGGCATCGGCGCTGTGGCTCCCAGCAGCCGGCGTCTGGCGCAGCTCATGGTCGCAAGTGTTGATCCAAAACCACATGAGATCATCGTTGAACTGGGGCCGGGCACCGGGGTTTTTACCCGTGAACTCCTGGCGCGCGGCGTTGCCCCCGCCAATCTTGTGCTGGTTGAATTCAACACGCAGTTTGCCGCCTGGCTCCGGGCGGATTTCCCTGATCTCCGCGTGGTCGAGGGCGATGCGCGTGACTTGCCGAAAATTTTGGCGGGCCTTGGTATTCCTGTCGCCGACAAGATCATTTCCGGCATACCCTTGCGCAGCATGAAGCCCGATATTCGCAAAGTTATCGCCGCTGCCATTGCCAGTTCCCTGAAGCCCGGCGGCAGGCTGGTTCAATTCAGCTATTTCAACGCGCTGCCCCTCACCAGGATCGTGGCGGCCGAAGTCGGCCTGACCGGGCACCGCACCGGCATCGTACTCGGCAACATGCCGCCCGCATTTGTATGGCGTTACGACAAGGTATCCGAGGGAAGCGGAATTTATTGAATTGGCGCGCCGTCGCCCCTATGTTGGAAAAATGGATCAGAAGCTTGCTGACCTCGACAAGCCAGCCGTGTTCAATGCCTATCGCCGCATGGCTCCGATCTATGACATTACATTTGGAAAAATTACCGAAGCCTCGCACCGGCAGACCATCGCCCGTGCCAATCAATTCAAGGGCAGGCTGCTTGAAATTGGCGTGGGCACGGGGCTGTCGCTGCCGCATTATGGGAAAGATCTGAACGTCACAGGCGTTGATCTGTCGCCGCACATGCTGGAGCGCGCCCGCGAGCGTGTCAGCAAAAAAGACTTGCGCAATGTCGATGCCCTGCTTGAAATGGATGCCTCGGAACTCGAATTTCCCGATGCCAGCTTCGATGTGGTGATTGGTCTTTATGTGATGACCGTGGTGCCGGACCCGGCCATGGTGGTGCGCGAAATGGCGCGGGTGACAAGGCCCGGCGGCAGGGTGCTGATCTGCAATCACTTCAGCATCGAGAAGGGTGTGCGGGCGGCTGTCGAAAAACGCCTCGCCGGATTTGCCGATGTGCTGGGCTTTCGCCCGGATTTTCCGCTGGAGACCTTGCTGGTCAGCGACAGGCTGAAACTCCTCAGCAAGACACCGGCCAGTTCGTTCGGGTTTTTCACCTTGCTTGAGTTTATTCGCCTCGGCTGAGACATTTGCCACGCCGCCACTGGTTTCCTATAGTGAAACCCCATGGGAAAGCGCAACCTTCATCCAAGCATTGACCGCGAGCTGAAAAAGGGCATCGCCTGGGCCGTTCATGCCTTCACCACTTGCGGCATTGTCATGGGGTTTCTGGCGCTCGTCGCGGTGCTGAAAAATGATCCCGTGGCGGCTTTCATGTGGCTGGGCCTGGCTTTGTTTGTGGACGGGATTGACGGGACACTGGCGCGGAAGGCCCGTGTGCTCGAATACACCCCCAATTTCGATGGCCGCACCCTCGACAATGTCATTGATTTTTTCACCTATGTCGCGGTGCCCGCCCTCATGGTCTACTGGTTCAACATGACGCCGGTGCCCTATTTTTTCGCCGGCGAGACGTGGAGCCTGATCTCGGCTGCGGCGATCATGGCAGTGTCGTGCTATACTTTCGCCAATGTCGGCATGAAATCCGATGATTATTATTTTGTGGGCTTTCCGGCGCTGTGGAATGTGGTGGTGCTGTATTTCTTCGTGCTTGATACCGGCTGGATGGTGAATTTCATCACCATCGCTTCGCTCTGTGTGCTGACCTTTGTGCCGATCAAATTCGTGCACCCTTTGCGCGTCACCGACTGGCGCGAGATCACCGTGCCCATGACTGTTCTGTGGGCGGCGCTCTCGCTCAGCCTCATCATCAACGCCAAGGACCGGGCCGATTGGGGCACGGTGGAGAAGATCGAACTCTGGGTCTGGGTCGCGGCTTCGGTCTATTTCGCCGGAATCTCGCTGTGGCGGAGCTTCTTCAAAAAAACCATCGCCGAAGACACCACGGACACTGCTTGACTTCGCCCCCCAGCCCTCCCTATATCCCGCCCACCCTGGCGGGGTAGCTCAGCTGGTTAGAGCACGGGAATCATAATCCTGGGGTCGGGGGTTCGAGTCCCTCTCCCGCTACCAACCTAAATCTCTGTCCCAGCCTGATGAGACGGATACCCCGTATCCCCCAACTATTGACCGCCCGCGCGATATGAAACATGTTGGCTGCGGTTCATGATCCCAGGAACCTAACCTCAGCAGAAAACAGGAGACACAGAGTGCTTCAGAAAATCGGTTTTGCCTTCGCGGGCCTGGCCATGGCGGCCTTCGCGTCGTCGGTTTCCGCCGCAGAAATCAACGTCGGCGCCAATATCGGCAATGTGCCCTGGGAGTTCCAGGACGCCGGCGGGAACATTGTCGGCTTTGAAGCCGATCTCATGAAAGAAGTGGGGAAAAGGCTGGGCATGGAGGTGAAATTCACCAACATTCCGTTCCAGGGCCTGTTCGCCGCCGTGCAGTCGGGCCAGATCGATGCGGCGGTGTCCTCTATCACCATCACCAAAAAACGACTCGAATCGGTGAGCTTCGCGCAACCCTATTATGACAGCGACCAGTCGCTCACCGTGAAGAAGGACAGCGGCATCACAGCCCTTGCAGGCATGGATGGCAAGACCGTTGGCGTTGACACCGGCTCCACCGGCGACATGTGGACCACGCAGAACCAGGCGGCCACCAAGATCGCCACCATCAACCGCTATGAGGGCCTCCAACCCGCAATGCTCGATCTGGAAGCGGGCCGCATCGATGGCTACATCTCCGACATTCCGGCGCTGCTCTATTACGTGAAAGACAAGCCGCAATTCGCTGTCATCGAACGCATCAAGACCACCGAACAATACTCCGTGATGTTCGCCAAGGACGCGCCGCTCGCATCGAAGGTGAATGATGTCATCACCGAAATGAAGAAGGATGGCACCATGGCGAAAATCCATGAAACCTGGTTCGGCACCAAGCCTGAAGACGGCCTTGCCACCACCACGGTCCTCGACATGCCCAAGCTCTGATACCGCGAGGGGAGCCTGACCAAGGCCCCCCGCCATTCTCTGCAGGGCCTGGTCCCACATGTCGATATTTGACACATTCCTCAACTACCGAGTCTTCGTCGAGACCCTGCCACTGATCCTCAGCGGGCTGATGACCACGCTGACACTGGGTGTGACCTGCATCATCCTGGGCTTCGTCTGCGGTATCTTCCTGGCGCTGGTCCGGCTCTATGCGGCAAAGCCGCTGCGCCTTCTGGCCATTGCCTATATCGATGTCTTCCGCGCCATCCCGGTGCTGGTGCTGCTTTTCGTGGTCTATTACGCGCTGCCCTTCGCGGGTCTGCGCCTCACCTCCTTCGTCTCGGCCACCACCGCCATCTCCATGGTGTCGGCAGCCTATTCAGCGGAAATTGCAAGGGCTGGTATCGAGGCCATTCCCAAAGGCCAGTTCGAGGCGGCGCGCTCGCTGGGCCTGCATTTTTTTCTCACAATGTGGAAGGTGATCCTGCCGCAAGCGCTCAAGATCGTGATCCCGCCGCTCACGTCGAATTCGATCAACGTGATGAAAGACACAGCTCTGGCTTCGGTTGTGGCGATGCCTGATCTTCTGAAACAGGCCAATCAAGCCCAGGCCCTGGCGGCCAACCCCACACCGCTGATCGTAGCCGCCGTCATTTATCTGATCATTCTCCTGCCGTTGGTGCGGATTGTGGGCATGCTGGAAAATCATTGGGGCAGGGGTCGACGGTGACAGAAAGGAATGCCGCTTATGCCCCTTGATCTTGGCCATGTTCGCTCGCAGTTTCCAGCGCTCGCCAGCGGCTGGGCGTTTTTTGACAATGCTGGCGGGTCGCTGGTGCTCAAGTCCGTGGCGGAACGAGTGTCCGACTACCTGCTCACCACCAGTGTGCAGACGGGCGCGAGCTATGAGATTTCGCAAAGCGCCGGCCAGCGCCTGGCCGCAGCGCGGGCCCGCATGGCGACATTCGTCAACGCGGAGCGTCCGGAGGAAATTGTTTTCGGGCCCTCGACCACCGTGCTCATGCGCTTTCTCGCCACCGCCATGGCCAGCCAGCTTTCCCCCGGCGATGAAATCATCCTCACCAATTTCGATCATGAATCCAATATCGGTCCGTGGCTGCTGCTGAAAGAGCGCGGCGTCGTGTTCAATGTCTGGGAGATCGACCCCGTCACACTGGCGCCGGACATCGCGCAATTGGGCCGGTTGATGAGCCCGCGCACCCGCCTGGTCTGCGTCACCCACGCCTCCAACATTCTGGGCAGCATAAACCCCATCGCCGAGATCGCGGCCTTCGTGCATGCGCGCGGCGCCCGCATCTGCGTGGACGGGGTCGCATACGCGCCGCACCGCGCCATTGACGTGCAGGCGCTGGGCGCTGACTATTATGCGTTCTCGTTCTACAAGACCTATGGTCCCCATTTCGCCATGCTCTATGGCCGTCACGAGCATTTGCTCGAACTCGACGGCCTCTATCACTATTTCTATGGCAAGGACAAAGTGCCGGGCAAGCTTGAGCCCGGCAACCCCTGTTACGAGCTGGCTTGGGGGGCGGCGGGCATTGTCGATTACTTTGAATCCCTTGGCGGCGGAAGTGGCCGCGCCGCGCTCACCAGGGCGTTCGACTTGGTGGCCCAGCATGAAGCGGTGATCGGCGAGCGGCTGCTCGCATGGTTGCGCCGCCGCAACGGCGCGCGCATTGTCGGCTCCGGCGAGGCCGACCCCAATACCCGTGTGCCCACCATCGCCTTCACCCTGGAGGGCCACGATCCAATCGAGCTCATCAAGGCCATCGACGCTCAGAAGATCGGCGTTCGCCACGGCGACTTCCATTCCCGCCGCCTCATCGAAGCCTTGGGTCTTGCCCCCGGCGGCGTTATCCGCGTGTCGATGGCGCACTACAACACGCTGGAAGACGTAGACCGGCTCACCCAAGCGCTGGACGGGGCGCCGGGATAGAATGCGCTGCCGAATGCCGCGGTGACGCGGCGCCGATTGATCCTGATCAAGGACGGGTCAGACTTAATCCACGACCTTATGGCCCAGAAAAGGGAGTCCCGCCATGTCCAGATCAATTCTCGGCGCCATGTTTGCGACAGTGTTCATGCTTGGTTTCTCCGGCGCCAATGCCGGGACGGCTGATCAGATTGCGTCGGGCCGTGAGGATTATTTCACCTATTGCGCCGCCTGCCACGGCGTTGGCGCCAAGGGCGATGGCAGCGTGGCGGAATTTCTCACCATTGCCACCGTTGACCTGACACAGCTTCAGAAGAGAAGTGCGGGGCGGTTTCCGCGCGAGCGGGTGAGCCTCGTCATCGATGGCCGCATCCAGGTGAAGGTCCATGGTGAGCGCGACATGCCGGTTTGGGGAGATTGGTTTGCGGAGGAAGCCGCAACCGCCGGGGTGCCGATGACGGCGCATGAGAAAACCGTCCGCATACGGATCAATACCCTGGCCGACTATCTCGAATCGATCCAGGAAAAATGAACCGAGACTGATGAACCTGGTCAAACTGCTGCTTCCATGCGTCGCCGCTGCGGGGTTGGCGGCGGGGTTCATTGTTCCATGGTTAGGCGCGGGGGCCTGGCAAGGGACCGTGTTGGGTCTGGCTGCCGGTTGACGGCGAAATTGTCGACCAAATCATTGTCAATCCAAGTGGTTCTCGGTAGATATCTTCGAAGGAGGAAACGCAATGTATCACGCTTTGCAGGGGATCCGGGTGATCGAGGGCTCGTCCTTCATCGCCGCGCCCTATTGCGGGATGCTGCTGTCCCAACTTGGCGCCGAAGTCATCCGTTTCGATCCAATCGGTGGCGGGCCGGATTTCCACCGCTGGCCATTGGCGCCGGGCGGGGAGAGCTTCTATTGGGAGGGCCTCAACAAGGGCAAGAAATCGGTCTGCATCAATCTGTCCGATTCTGATGGCAGGGAGCTCGCCGTAGCGCTGGTGACCGCCGCGGGCGAGGGCCAGGGCATTTTCGTCACCAATTTTCCAGAAGGCAGTTTCCTCTCCCATGAAAAGTTGGCGGCCCGGCGCCACGATATCATTGTTGCCCGCATCATGGGCAGGGCCGATGGCTCCTCGGCAGTTGACTATACAATCAATTGCGCCGTCGGCCTGCCCAATATGACAGGCCCGGCTGAGCTTGCCGGCACACCGGTAAACCATGTGCTCCCCGCATGGGACCTGCTGGCCGGATCGACGGCGGCTCTGTCGGTTCTTGCGGCTGTCGATCACCGCAGGCAAACTGGCGCAGGGCAACACATCCGCGTGCCGCTTAGCGACATTGCGGCGGCCACGCTCGGCAATCTCGGGCAGATCGCGGAGGTGCTGGTTTCCGGCGCTGATCGGCCCAGGACCGGCAACAACCTGTTTGGCGCATTTGGTCGCGATTTCCTGACCCGCGACGGCAAGCGTTTGATGGTCGTCGCTCTGACGGTGAAGCAATGGGACAGCCTCGTCGCCTCCCTTGAGATCGGAGCGGCAGTTTCAGCTCTTGAGGCCGAACTCGGCGTGTCCTTCAAGACCGACGAGGGCAACCGCTTCCGCCATCGTGGCCGGCTGGACCCCATCGTGGAGACGGCAATTGCCAAACTGCCGCATGCCGCGCTCGTTGAACGATTCAATGCGAAAGGCGTGTGCTTTGGCCAGTACCGGAGTTTACACGAGGCGGTGACTGATGATCCGGAATTTGCGGCCAACAACCCCGTCTTTTCCGAGGTGTTGCATCCAAGTGGGCATTCCTATCCGACGCCAGGCTACCCGGCGAGTTTCAGCGGATTGAAGCGCAGCGCCATGGTTTCCGCTCCCCAGCTTGGTCAGCATACCGAGCAGGTGTTGAGCGAGGTCCTGGGCCTGCCGGGACATGCGATTGCCGACCTTTATGATCGCGGCATCGTGGCGACTGCGGGCCGCTCTTCCTGATTGGGTCGCAGACCCGCTTTTTCAGGGCAGCGATCTGCAACTCGCCCGGCAGGCTCGCGCGGCACGATGACGATGCCGTCTTCCTCGGGCAAGAAGGTCCGCATTGGCGTTCCGCTCAACTATGGCCCATTCAACCAGCCGTAGCATCGCGGCTGCTGGCGTTGCGTGGCTTTGATATCAGTCAATGCCCGCCCCGCCGCTCATGCTCAGTTCTCCCGGGGGCTGCATAAGAGCCAGCCGCTGTCGGGCCGGATGTTCAAACCATACTGCCGTTTACGCGCGAGGAACTCTTTCAGGTTTTCGCAGACCCGCGTGAAAATCAGCAGCCGTTTCAGCCGCTGCGCCGGGTGGTAACGGGGATGGTGTGATGAACGATGTCAAACAGCGAGGCGCTTCAGGCATGGCTGCGCCGCTTGCGGCACCGGTTATGCCGGCGGCCTGGGAGGAAAAGAAGGTGAAGGGTTTGCGTGGGCGCAAGACCTTTGCCGTTATTGCGCCGGTCGGTTGGACCGGCTGGTAGAGAGCTTGGCGCTGGAAAAGCGCCCACGCACGGCCTCTTTTCGTGGTTCCGGGGTAACGGGCGGGGCTGGGATGACCCCGCTTGCGTGCTCCAATTGCCCAGAGCGTCTGGACTATTAATCCAGAGAATCCCGAAAGCCGCAAGTTGGCGGGCGTTACGTCGCCCGCGTACAAGAGCCGTATCCACCCCATTGCTGGTCACCGTCGCGAACAGAAACCCTTCGCGGGATGGATAGCGAACGTACAAATAACTTATAATTCCTTGTCAAGGACTATTTTCAAAGTCATTTATCCGCAAGTGACGCAGATGGCCACGGGGCAGACCTGGGAGGAGATGTGGACAGATTTGCTGAGACCATTGACCGCCCACGCGCAGGCGCCGCGTCTGTGGCGGCGCTGGAAAAACAGACAGGATCGGTACTTCAAGCCGCCAAAAAAGCACCGACCACGGCCCAAGAAGCCGAAGTCAGGCCAGGTCATGAAACGAGCCACGAAACTGAATGCACTGCCACCGCAACTCCGGCGAAACGGCCAGCTGGCCCGGGTACACCGCGCAAGCACGATTGGGATGCATTCGCCGGCGCCATCGCCCGCCGCGCGCACGATCACGGCATGTCGGTCAGCCAGGGTGAACTGGTGCGCGACATGATGGAATGGTTTGCAGGCCGCGAGGATTTCTTGGCCCTCGACGAGCGCACTGTGCGGCGAAAGGTTGCGGCGATCTGGAAGGAGCTGAATGGCCATCATGCGTGACAAATTCGCAATGGCGCCGACGACGGTCTGCCGCTAGAAAGGTGAT
>JANOTU010000184.1:0-8808 GCA_031416515.1 Hyphomicrobiales bacterium | reverse complement strand
CATTTACGGAACATATCGATTGATCCTGAAACAGGAACACTATATATGAAGCTGGTAGGCGTGGAGATTATCGAGGAAGCGCAAAGGCACCACGCAGGTGCGGCCAAGCGGCTATCGGCGTGGAAAGCTGAAGTCGCGTCGAAGACAACGGTCTGGGAGTCCTACCAGGATATCCGCGACCGCTATCCAAAGACCGACAAGGTCGGTGAGCGGGACGTCTTCGACATCGGCGGCAACCGGTTTCGGTTGATTGTGAAGATCAATTTCGCGGCCGGAGTTGTCGCCGTTAGATGGTTCGGCACGCACGCCGAATACGACAAGATCAACGCGGAGGAGATTTAGACATGATGCGCATCACCCCTATCCGAACGGAAGCCGACCACAAGGCTGCCCTGGCGCGGATCAATGCGCTCATGGACGCCGTGGCCGGTTCTCCCGAGGCCGACGAGCTTTCCGTTCTGGCCGACCTTGTGGAAGCCTACGAGGCGAATCATTTTCCGATTGAGTTGCCGACTCCGGTTGAGGCCATTCGCTATCGCATGGAACAGGCCGGGATCGAACTGCGCGATCTTGAGCCGTATATCGGCAGCCGTGGGAAGGTCTCCGAGGTTCTTTCCGGCAAGCAGTCGCTGACGCTGGCGATGATACGCGCGCTTCACAAGCATCTTGGCATTCCGGCTGAAGTGCTGGTGGGAGATGCGGCCGCTTCGGCGTCGCTCGATTGGGGCCGGTTCCCGATCAATGAAATGGCGAAACGCGGCTGGGTTCGCTCCGTCGCTTCGGCAAAGACGAAGGCCGAGGATCTGATCGGCGATTTGATCGCCAGCGCTGGTGGCATGAAGGCCGTGCCGATGCCTCTTTGCCGACGCAATGACGCGATGCGCCAGAATGCGAAGACAGACACATACGCGCTGTTGGCGTGGTGCCTGAAGGCACTCGCGGCTTCCCGAAAACAGCAGCTGACCGGAGCCTATGTGACCGGCTCAATTACGCTTGATGAGCTTGCAAAACTCTCGAAGCTGAGCGCTCATGAAGACGGGCCAAAGCGCGCGAAAGATGCGCTTTCCAGCTTGGGCGTCCACCTTGTCTGCATTTCTCACTTGCCGAAGACTTATCTGGATGGTGCTGCCTTGCGCAGCGTCGATGGCGGAGCGCCAATCGTTGCGCTTACTCTGCGCTATGACCGGATCGATAACTTCTGGTTCTCGCTCCTGCACGAGCTCGCCCATGTAGGCCGACACTTCAACGGCGAGGTGGAGGCTTTCGTCGATGACTTCAGCCTTCGCGAAGCGCCATCGCGCCATGAAGACCCTCGGGAGAAAGAGGCCGATGAGTGGGCCGAGGAAGCATTGATCTCGCGAGAACTATGGGCGACCGGAGGCCTGACATCACATGCGAGCTATTCGGGAATCATTGCTTTCTCGCAGCGCATTGGCGTGCATCCGGCCATCGTCGCCGGACGGGTGCGGCATCAAACACGTAACTTCCGCGCGTTCGCGCCACTACTGGGAAGAGGAGAGGTGCGCAAGCAGCTTGAAGTGATGGAATGAAAAAGGGCGAGGTGATGACGCACCCTTGCAGGTGGCCGACCCGAACCGAACGTATATTCACATCGCCATCAAGGCGCACGGATGAGCTGGCCCCCAAATCCTGGACAGGTTGGCGACAGCGTCCATCAGGCTGACTCGTCGCTCGCTGGGGTCAGCGCCCATAGGCCCCGGTATCGCGCTGGCGACACCAGTCCGACAGGGCCGAGGCGTAAATCCCCTCGCGGCGCGAGCGGGGTGCCGATGCCGCCAGGCACCCCCACCCGGTCAGCCGCCGCAAGAATGCGCAATTTATCCTTCGCCGAAAAACGCCGCCGGCGGGCAAGCCCCAAAAGTTCAGGCGAAACGGCCTCTGGCGCTGACACGCCGCAAACTTGAGCCAGCATATTTACTTTCTACCGCCCTCATAGATTTAGCCTTCTGCCATCGCCAAGTCATAACTGGTATTCTTGCTGCCGCCAGCATTCCGCTGAAGAATGCGGCGCTCCAGAAGATCGTTGATATCGCGCTGCGCAGTCGGAATTGAAACTTTGGTGAGCGCCGCCCATTTTCTCGCTGTCAGATTGCCTTCAAACCCATCGAGAAAGCGATTGAGCACCGCCTTCTGCCTTTCGTTGAAGGCCTCGCGCGCATGGCGCTGCCAGAAGTCTGCCTTCCGCAGCACATTTGCAGCGGCTAACCCGGCGCCGTCGATCGCGCGCGAAAAGCAGTTGAGAAACCACACCATCCAGTCTGTCACATCGACGTCCCCTCTTTGCGCGCTCTCAAGGGTATCGTAGTAGGCTGAGCGCTCTTTCCGAATTTGGCTCGACATGCTGTAGAATCGCTGACCTGACCCCTCTGATTGCGCGAGGGCTTTATCGGCGATGGCGCGCGCGACGCGGCCATTCCCATCTTCGAACGGATGAATTGTCACAAACCATAGATGCGCCAGGCCTGCGCGCAGCAATTTCTCAGGTCCATTCTTGCTGTTAAACCAATTGAGGAAGCGCCTCATTTCCGCATCAAGCTGCCCGGCTGGGGGTGCTTCATAATGGACGCGCTGTCGGCCGATTGGTCCAGAGACCACCTGCATTGGGCCATCGGCGTCGTCTCGCCAGGTCCCTGTGATAACGTGGTGCATCCCCGAATATCCTGTTGGAAACAATGCTGCTTGCCAAGCGAACAATCGCTCACATGTGAGTGCAACCGCATAGTTCCCAGTGGCGTCAAGCATCATCTCGACCACGCCTTCTGTGCGCCGATCCGCAGGCGCAACGGCGGCTTCCGGCACACCCAGACGGCGGGCGATTGATGATCGCACACTCTTGCGATCAAGCACCTCTCCTTCGATCTCTGAGCTCTTGATTACGTCTTCGGTCAAAGCTTCAAGCTGGGCTTCGAGTTTCAAATCGAATCCAAGCCGCGCCATGCTGCCGAGAAGACGTCCCTGTTTCAGGCGCGCGGCAGCGAGGGGCTCGATCAACCGTCGATCATCCCATCGAAAATTGGGCCAGTCCGGCTGCTGCCAAATATACATATTCTCCTCATTATATAAAGAGAATATGGCAGCATTCTCGTCATGACTCAATACAATTCACCTCATAAGATGAAGAGAATGAACTGCCTTTCGCGTCATACTTCCCTGAGGGTCCTCGACAACATTTTCATTGAGCGCCTGCGGCGCAGACGGACATGCGAGGAGGCCTGCCTCAAAGTGAGATGGCCCCAAATCCTGGACAGGCAGCGTTCCCTTTGTTCCCTGGGGCCTGTCAGGAAATAACTGCTTCAGGTGGCGGTGTTCCTTTTCCCGGTCTCGTCATGCCAGCGAAAGCTTGCATCCAGCTACTTCGGACTGAGCGTACTGAGCCAAAGCTGGACCCCAGCTTTCGCTGGGGTGACGGAACTGGGGTTTAAGTTTTCGCCAACTTGAGTCACTTATTTCCTGACAAGCTCTTGGCTTCGCGCCTTGAGGTCAGCGCTGGCATCGTCGAGACCAACGGCCTCTATATCCTTGGTCAGCGGGAAGCGCTCCTTGCCGGGATAGACCACGAAAGCCCGGTGCGGCGCGATATCGGCGCAGGCCAGATGAAAGCCCTTTTCAACCTTCGGCGCCAGGCTGCGTTTGATCTCGATGGCCCATTGGCGGTTGCCTGGCAGCGTCAACAGCAGATCGATTTCGGCACCGGCGGAAGATTTGCAAGGACAAAATCAACATGAAGGGGACACAAAAAGTGGACGCTGCGCTGTGTTGATGTCCTGCTACCGATGGCGCGCTATTTTCTCACCAGGAAAAAAGGTGAGCTTGCAAACCAGGGAGCGCGCCATCGCCTGCGCGACGGCGACGGGACGTCGCCGCTCCAGGACCATTTCAGCTGGCGTGATCTATTTATCCCGCACCACAATCTGATTCTGCTCGCCCAGGCCATCGATTCCCACCCGCATCTTGTCGCCGGGTTTGAGGAACCTTTGTGGCTTCATGCCCATGCCGACACCGGGGGGCGTTCCTGTGGTGATGATGTCGCCGGGGAGAAGGGTGAAGAACTGCGAGAGATAGGCCACGATATGGGCCACGCCGTAAACCATGGTGGCGGTGGAGCCATCCTGCACGCGGGCGCCGTTGAGCTCCAGCCAGAGATGCAGTTTCTGCGGGTCTTTCACCTCGTCCGCCGTCACCAGCCAGGGGCCGACGGGGCCGAAGGTGTCATAGGATTTGCCCTTGGTCCATTGCCCAGCGCGTTCCGCCTGAAATTCGCGCTCGGAGAGATCGTTGATGGTGCAATAGCCCGCGACGTGGGCCAGCGCGTCCTTCTTGGCGATGTTCTTGGCCCTGGTGCCGATGATCACGCCAAGCTCCACTTCCCAGTCCGACTTCTTCGACTTGGGCGGAATGGTCACATCATCATTGGGGCCGGACAGGCAGCTCACCTGCTTGGTGAACACCACCGGCTCCGGCGGCACGGCAAGGCCTGACTCAGCCGCGTGGTCGGAATAGTTGAGGCCAATGGCAATGAATTTCTGCGGATTTGCAATGCAAGCGCCAAAGCGGGGTTTGCCCTTCACCAGCGGCAATGACTCCGGCTTGATCCTGGCGAGCTTCGCCAGTCCCTTGGGGCTGATGGTCTCGCCGGTGATATCAGCGACCACGCTGGAAAGATCGCGGATTTTCCCCTGGGCATCGACAAGGCCGGGTTTTTCCTTGCCTTTGGGTCCGTAACGCAGAAGTTTCATGTGTTATCCTTTCGTTGAACCCAAATCATGCCAGCGCATCTTCAAATATGCAAGATTGAACTCCGCTGCCCACCTTACTCTTGGTATTTTCTGCATGGATTTTCCTTCATGCGAGTGCGGGAATGATGACGCTCTGGGTCAAGTGGCAGAGCGCTGCGGTAGCGGAGCGCCCGATGCGGGTGAGGTAATAGCGCCAGGTGCAGGCGACGCGATTGATGATACCGATGTCGCAAGAGCCTTGCGGAGCTGGCGGGAGAGGCGATCAGGCTGTAGATGCTTTTCTTGACGGGGGCGAGTTCCCGCGTGGGTCGTCACCGCCGATGTTCCATCTTTCGGTGGCGCTTGAAAAAGGCCACGTCGTTGGCCGTGGTTTCGATGCGGTACGTCGCCTCAGGCCGCTGCCAGCGACAGCAATGATCTCGCCTCGGCTACGCTGGCGGGATGGCGTCCATAGCTTCGGCATAATTCCGCGACACGCGCCACCAGTTCAGCGTTGGATGTTGCAAGGCGCGATTCGTCCCAGCGGATATTGTCTTCCAGCCCCGTCCGGCAATGACCACCGCGATCAAAGCTCCAGCGATTGACTTCCAATTGGTGCCGCCCGATGCCCGCCCCCGTCCATGTGGCCTCAGGCGCCAGGCGGGTGATCTCGTCCACCATGAAATCAAACGCCTGCCTGACCGCCGGCATGGCGTTCTTCACGCCCAGCACAAACTGCACATGCAAGGGCTTTTTCAGCAATCCCTCATCGGCCATGCGCAGCGCCTGATACAGCATCGAGAGATCAAACACCTCAATCTCCGGCTTCACGTCATGGGCCAGCATCTTCGTGGCCAGTTCGCGCACCAGGGTTGGATGGTTTTCATAAATCGTCACCGGAAAATTGCAACTGCCCGTGGACAGCGAAGCCATGTCGCAGCCCATATGCAGCATGCCGCCGCGCTCCGACCCCTTGCCCGAACGCCCGCCCGTCGAGAACTGCACAATCATGCCCGGACAAGCCTGGCGCAAACCTGCCAGCAATGCCGCAAAGCGCTCCGGCGAAGAGGTGGGCGTCTGGTCATCATTGCGCACATGCACATGGGCGAGGCTGGCCCCGGCTTCAAACGCTTCCCTTGTTGATTCAACCTGCTCCGCCACAGAAATCGGCACCGCCGGATTGTGCTCTTTGCGCGGAACCGAACCGGTGATGGCGACAGTGATGATGCAGGGCTTGGTCATGATCCGCGATGGCTTAGCCGCGCCATCGCGGATTTTCAAGGCGTGGCGTCCGGGCTACATTCCCAACAGCTTGAGAGCCGCTTCCAGATCAGTCACGGAAGCGGCATGGTCGCCTGTTTCATGCGCGGTCTTGCCTTTCGCATAAAGTTCCGCGACCTTGACTTTGGTCGCTTCATCAACAGTGGTGGTTTTCATGGCTTCGTCAATCTTGGCCATGACTGCGGGGCACTTATTCGCAAGGGCCGGACCAGCAAGCGCAGCGGTCATTGCAGCGGCGATGATGAATTTTTTCATGTCTGTCTCCTATGTTTAAGTATCGTCGTTAACTTCAGGGCAGGCGTTGCAACGTTGTGAAATTTACACTATGAGTTCTTCTTATGTCAACCGCGTCACACTTTATCTCGCTGTCTCTGCTGCTTCTTAGCTGCCCCTGAGGGCCGCCCGGGCTTTTGCCTTGGCTCTCTGGGGAACAGCCGCAAAACCCAACCAGCCAAGAGACAGAACCCCATGATGATCTCCCCCGCCGAAAAATACCGCCCCTTCCCGCCCATTGATCTGCCCGACCGCAAATGGCCCAGCCAAATCATCACCAAGCCCCCCATCTGGTGCTCGGTTGATCTGCGCGATGGCAACCAGTCGCTCATCGAGCCCATGGGCCATGAGCGGAAAATGCGTATGTATTCCGCCCTCATCGCCCTGGGCTTCAAGGAAATCGAAGTGGGCTTTCCCTCCGCCTCGCAGACCGATTTTGATTTCGTGCGCTTTCTCATTGAAAACAACAAAATCCCCGACGGCGTCACCATCCAGGTCTTGACGCAAGCCCGCGAGGAACTGATCGCCCGCACCTTTGCAAGCCTCGAGGGTGTCAAGTCGGCCATCGTCCATCTTTATAATTCCACCTCCGAGTTGCAGCGCCGCGTCGTCTTTAAACAAGACCGCGCCGGCATCATCGACATCGCGGTCAAGGGCGCCGCCCTCATCCGCAAGCTCGAGCGCGAACTGGGGCTGGAGCAGGTCATCCACCACCAATATTCGCCCGAAAGCTTCACCGGCACCGAGCTTGATTTCGCGCAGGAAATTTGCGAGGCGGTGACCCAGGTCTATGAGCCGACGCCAGCCAAGAAACTCATCCTCAATCTCCCCTCCACGGTGGAAATGGCCACGCCAAACGTCTATGCCGACCAGATCGAGTGGTGCATCCGCAATATCAAGAACCGCGACAGCCTGCTCTATTCGCTGCACCCCCACAATGACCGCGGAGCCGCCGTCGCCGCCACTGAACTGGCCCTGATGGCCGGCGCTGACCGCGTCGAGGGCACGCTTTTTGGCAATGGCGAGCGCACCGGCAATGTCTGCCTCGTCACACTCGCCATGAATATGTATTCCCAAGGCTTAGACCCCGGCCTGGATTGCTCTAACATCAATGACCTGATTCGCATGTCGGAATACTGCACCCAGCTTCCCGTCCACCCCCGCCATCCTTACGCGGGCGAGTTGGTGTTCACGGCCTTCTCCGGCTCGCACCAGGACGCCATCAACAAGGGCTTCAAGGCCATGAAGGCGTCGAACCGGCCCCTCTGGGAAGTGCCCTATCTCCCCATCGACCCCATGGATCTGGGGCGCTCTTACGAAGCCGTGGTGCGCATCAACAGCCAGTCCGGCAAGGGCGGCATCGCCTATATTCTGGAAAAAGAACACGGCATCGAGCTGCCGCGCCGCCTGCAGATCGAATTTTCAAAAACCGTGCAGGCCATCGCCGACGGCGAAGGCGTCGAGCTCACCGCCGACCGCCTGTGGCGCGCCCTGCAATCGGAATATCTCGATGGCAATGGCCGCTATGCTTTCATCGAGCACAATGCAAAATCCGACCACGGCGACCAGGATCTCACCGCGAAGATCACCGATAACGGCAAGCTCAAGACCATCCACGGCCACGGCAACGGCCCCGTCGACGGCTTCGTCGACGCATTGCGCAAGGATTCGAACCTCAACTTCGACATCGCCGACTACCGCGAACACGCCATGGGCCACGGCGCCAACGCCGCCGCCATCGCCTACATCGAACTGAGATTGCCGGACGGCGCCACCATCTTCGGCATCGGCATCGACAAGAACATCGTCGTGGCGAGCCTGAAGGCGGTGGTGAGCGGGGTCAACCGGGCGCTGAAGCGGACGTAGCCAGATGAGGCAGGCGACAGGGAATCGCCGGGTTCATCAGCCTGTTATCTTCGGCGTAGCTTTTGACCATTGGCCGGGCAACTGATTTCCGACCAGCGAGCCATCTGCCTCCGTTACACTTGGGAGGTGGTCGCCCCAGTTATCTCCTTGTAATTGAACGTTTATTTTGAATTTTTGCATATCTATTTCAGATATTGAAATTTTGAAACGAAAATGTTAGACATCAGGACAAACAGGAGCCACACATGAGTTACTCCCGTGTCCCAAAGTTTAGGGGTGGTCAGAACAAAATATCAGCCATCCTCGCAGGTTAGTCATGTCAAACGCAGTTGCAAGAATAATTGAAGATTTGAGAGAGCGCGGCGGCTTGAAAGGCTCCGATGTGGCCAATGTTGTCGATGTATCTCCTGCAACAGTTTCCAGGTGGACGAATGGCAGCGCATTTCCACATCCAAAGACCCAGCTGGTCATTTCGGATTTGAATTATGTCGTTGGCAGATTGTCAGATTTTTATTCACCTGAGGAAACCAGACTCTGGCTCTATTCAAAGCATCGTTTGCTGGATGGGAATCGCGCAATTGATCTCATTCATCAAAACAGAACTGACGAAATCTTGGCGGTGATTGAAAGTCTTGCAGATGGTGCTTTTACC
>JANOTU010000183.1:0-7281 GCA_031416515.1 Hyphomicrobiales bacterium | reverse complement strand
GCCTTTCAGCACCTTGATGGAATCAGCGCCGTAGGCTTCAGCACCTGAGTTCTTGTCGTCTTCGTTCATGGTCATCGTTCTGATATCCTTCCGGCTTCCACATGGAAGACCGCGACATGGGCTTTCTCAAATAGTTCAGCATCGGTTCCGGTCATCCAGGACTGGCAGCCGATGGCGCTCAAACTTTCAAACAGGCTCGCTCTTCGCGCGGCATCCAGGTGCGCTGCCACCTCGTCGAGGAGGAGCAGCGGCGCATGGCGGGCCTCGGCCTTGACCGCCCGCGCCTGCGCCAGAATGAGGCCAATCAGCAAGGCCTTTTGCTCGCCGGTTGAGCATAAATCAGCGGGCATGTTCTTGGGGCCGTGGGTGACGATGAGGTCGCTCCTGTGAGGGCCGCGCAGGGTTCGTCCGGCGGCCCGGTCGATCTTACGCGAATCAGCGAGCATTGTACGATATTCATCCTCAATCCGTAATGCCGGATGATCGGCGAGTTGGCCCTCGATTTCGCCCGCAATGGCGATCTCGCCCCAAGGAAAGGCGCTTGAAGCCCGCCCGTCGTTGATATGGTGTTGCAGGGCCTCCGTTGCCATGAGGCGCGCTGCGGCAATGGCCACCGCAGCTTCGGCCATATGGGCCTCAAGGCTGCCGAGCCAGGCGGGGTCGCTGCGGGGGTCTTCAAGGAGGAGATTGCGCTCGCGCATGACTCTTTCAAAGACGGCCACCCTGGAGCCGTGCTCGGGATCAAAGGCCGCCACCATGCGGTCGAGAAAGCGGCGGCGGTCGGACGCGGGGCCGGCAAAGAGCCGGTCCATGGCGGGGGTGAGCCAGAGGATGCGCATGTACTGGCCGAGGGCATTGGAGCTGCGCTGCACTTGGCCGTCGATCAGGACCAGTCTTGTCTGCGCCGTGGCCTCGCCAAGCCCGCTCCAGCCGGTGCCAAGCGACACAGGGCCCGAAGTCGTGCCAAGTTCCGAAGCAATGGCCCAGGTTTCAGCGCCACCCTGGCGGGCAAGCTCATCAAAGCCAACCCCGCGCAGGCCGCGGCCGGGGGCAAGGAGTGAGATGGCTTCGAGCAGATTGGTCTTGCCAGCGCCATTGTGGCCGGTGAGGGCGATGACGGGGGCAGACATATCCAGGCGAAGCCCCGCATAGTTGCGGAAATCGGTGAGGGTGAGGCGGGTGAGGGCGGTGGTGTTGGTCACGCCACTTTTCCCATCTTGTCACGCGGAGAGAAAGGGCCCTCATCCGGCCTTCGGCCACCTTCTCCCATGCCAAGGGGCACGGGAGAAGGCGCTTGATGGCAGGAGGAAGAGATCAAACCCGCATCGGCATCAGCACGTAAAGCGCTTGGTCGTCACCGGGGTCGCGGACGATGGTGGGAGAACCGGCATCGGCCAGGTTGAAACGAATCGAGGGGGATTTCACCTGGGCTGCGACATCGAGGAGATAGCGGGAATTAAAGCCGATATCGATGGGGTCAGCTTCATAGTTTGCGACAATTTCTTCCTCCGCTGAGCCTGAATCGGGATTGTTCACCGTGAGCACGACTTTGCCGCGCGAGATGTTGAGCTTGATGGCGCGGCCCTTTTCCATGGAAATGGTGGAAACAAGATCAACGGCATCGGAGAAAATCTTGGTATCGACGTCCATCACCTTGTCATTGTTGCGGGGGATCACGCGTTCATAATCGGGGAAGGTGCCGTCGATGAGCTTGGAGGTGAGCACCAGATTGCCGGCCTCGAATTTGATCTTGGTGGCGGAGAGCGCGATTTCAACATCACCGTCCATGCCTTCAATGAGCTTCACCACCTCCAGCACGGTTTTGCGCGGCACGATGACGCCGGGCATTCCTTTCGCACCTTCGGGGCGCGCGATCTGGGCTTGCGCCAGGCGGTGGCCGTCGGTGGCGACAGCGCGCAGGAGCGCTCCTTGCTCGACCTCGTGCAGATAAATGCCATTGAGATAATAGCGGGTTTCTTCCGTGGAAATGGCAAAGCGGGTCTTTTCGATCATGCCTTTCAAATCACTGGCGGCGACACTGAATTTATGGCCGAGATCGCCAGAGGCAAGATCGGGGAAATCCTCTGGCGGAAGCGCCTGCAGGGCAAAGCGCGAGCGGCCAGAATGGATGGCGACGCGGCCATTGTCAGGGCCTTGCTCAAGCTCAAGCTGCGACCCATCGGGGAGCTTGCGCACGATGTCGTAGAGCATGTGGGCGGGAACTGTGGTGGAGCCAGCCCGGGCCACATCCGCCGCCACACTTTCCACGATCTCGATATCAAGATCGGTGGCGGTGAGTTTCAGCGAGTCATTGTCCGCCTGCACCAGGACATTGGACAAGATCGGAATGGTATTGCGCCGTTCCACAACGCTTTGCACATGGTTGAGCGCCTTCAAGAAGGCGGACCGTTCAATCGTTACACGCATACCCGGTTATTCCCTTGGTTGGCCGGTCACATTGGCAAGGATGGGGCCGGGATTCAAGGGTTTTCAGACTTGCTCCACCAGTCTTATCAGGAGGGCCACTTCGCGGGCCAGCTTGTCGTCGGTTTTGACCAGTTCCTCGATCTTGCGCACCGCATGGAGCACGGTGGAATGATCGCGGCCGCCGAAACGCCGGCCAATTTCGGGGAGCGAGCGCGAGGTCATTTTCTTGGCGAGATACATGCCGATCTGGCGCGGCACCACGACCACGCGGGCGCGGCGGGGGGACAGGAGATCGGTGCGCGCCACATTATAGTGGCGGCCCACAACCTTGAGGATATCGTCAATCTTGATGCGGGCGCCGTCCGGATTGGCGGACATGTCGCGAAGGACCAGCGCTGCCAGGTCAAGGGTGATCGCCGCATGGTTGAACTGCTGATAGGCCATGACGCGGTTGAGGGCGCCTTCCAATTCGCGGCCACTGCCGGTCACCCGGTTGGCGATGAATTCAATCACGTCTTCCGGGATCGAGACGTTATGATCGCGGAGCTGCAGGGCCTCATAACGGCTCCGGACAATGCGGCGGCGGAGTTCGAGATCAGGAAGCTCGATGTCAACCACCAGCCCGCCCATGAGGCGCGAGCGCATGCGCTGGTCGATGGAATCAAGCTGGGCGGGGGGAACGTCGGCGGCGACAATCACCTGACGCTTGGCGTCAACGAGGGAATTGAACGCATGGCAGAATTCCTGCTGCATGGTTTTGCCCTGCAGGAACTGGAAATCATCAATCAGCAGCACATCAACCGACTGGAACTGGTCCTTGAAGGAAATGGTGTCGCGCTGCCTGAGCGCCACCACGAAAGAATACATAAAACGCTCGGCGGTGAGGAACATCACCTTGCGGTCCGGGCGGCGCTCGCGCACGCGGTGACACACCGCATTGAGCAGATGGGTTTTGCCAAGGCCAGCCTGGGCATGAATGAAGAGCGGATTAAAGCTGATGGGAGCGCCCTGAACGGCGTCTGCGACGCGCGCCACCGCAGCATGGGCCAACTGATTTGAGCCTCCTACAATAAAACTCTCGAAAGTCTGCGTGGGATCAACAGCGCCGGTGCGGTCGAGCGCTGTTTGCGCCAGCGCCTGCGCTGGATGGGATCCGTTGGTTTCCGGGCGGCGCTCCGGCTCTTCAGCAAGGCGCGGCGCCGCGCCGCGGCTGCGGACCCGCAACTGCACGCTGTCAATGGGGCCAAATTCAGTCTCAACAACCTTGTGCAGCCGCGCAAGATAATGGGTTTCAATCCATGATTTCAAAAACCGCGTGGGCACCGAAAGCGAGAGTTTCCCGGCGCAGAAATCTTCGGGTTCCATGCGGGCAAACCAGCTTGAATAAAGGTCTTCGCCCATTTCCGCCCGCAGCCGCAAGGCAACGCGCTGCCATTTCTGTCGGAGATCATCCGTCAAAGTCTTCATGTTCCTGCCATTCCCCGTCGCGCCTTGTTGTGGCGCATAAACCATCATTGAGGCTTCGGACTTGCGAAGCCTGTTGCTGTCGTCAGTGGGTCGCCGCGCAAACTAACGCGTGCCGCCACCCCTCATCTGGATTGAATACACTGTTGTCTCCGGCTCCCGCTCACCATGGCCTTTATTTCAAAACGATTTTGAACCCACTACGCGACCCAGACACAACCAAAACCCACAAACCATGCGCTATGACATTCTACACAAATGAAAATCTTGCGCGCGCGCCCCACAGCCGTCTCCTGTCCGTCTGCGCGTCTTGAACCTACAAAAGCCCGGCCTTTGGCTGCAACCTGAATCTGCGATCCCTCCGTACACGGAGAATGCCGGTCCGCCCCCCAGGCCCTCCCCAATTCGCAGAATTCCGTTTAACCGATTGAAATACAATTGCATTTCCGATAAATTTCCAGCCAATGGGGTGTGTCCTCAAAGACACACCCGGAAGCTCCCAGTGCGACAAGCGCCGCCGCCGCCGTCATCAAATTGCCATCTGGATTCCAGGCTGCTGATCAAAGCCGTGTAAACAAACGAAATTTCTTGCGCGGGATTGTCCGTCCCCGGACAAACAAAAACGCGCCGGAACCAGGTTCCAGCGCGCTTTCAAAAATCTTTTCGGAAATCTCTCAGGCTTTCAGGGCCTTGACCCGCACCGACAGGCGCGAGACCTTGCGCGAGGCGGTATTCTTGTGCAAAATTCCCTTCTGGGCTCCGCGCATCAGCTCAGGCTGGGCAGCCTTGAAGGCTGCTTCTGCCGCTGTCTTGTCGCCGGAAGCCAGCGCTTCCTCGACCTTGCGCACCGAGCTGCGCACCCGGCTCATGCGGCTTTTGTTGACTTCAGCGCGGCGGGTGGCAACACGGTTTGCCTTCTTCGCCGATTTGGTATTGGCCATATGTTTGATCCTGCTATCTGAATGGATGGCGGGCTTATAGAGAGGCCTCACCGTGCCGTCAATTGCCTTTACAGGGCGGGTGTTTTTCGCCTTTATAGGCGTATGACCGCAACGCGCATTCCGCTTCTGGGCTTTGGCACCTTTCCGCTCCGCGGCGCTGCGGCGCGATCAAGTGTGGCGGCGGCCCTTGATATTGGCTTTCGCCATATCGACACAGCGCAGATGTATGGCAATGAAAAAGATGTGGGCGCGGGCATCCGGGCTTCCGGCATTGCGCGGCGCGAATTGTTCGTTGTCACCAAGGTAGAGCCGGAAAATCTGGCGGCCAGCCGCTTTCGCGGATCAGTGGAAAAATCGCTGGAAGATCTGGGCGGCCCGGTTGATCTGCTGCTCATTCATTGGCCGCCGCCTGAGGCTGATGTCGACGGGGCTGTTGACCGCCTGGTGGAGGCCCAGGCTGCCGGGCTCTGCCGCAACATCGGGGTGAGCAATTTCCCTGCGGGCCTGTTGCGCCGCGCCGCAAGCCGCGCCAGTGGGGCCCTCATCAACAACCAGGTTGAATTTCATCCTCTCATTGATCAATCAAAAGCATTGGCGGCGGCGCGTGATCTCGGCATCACGCTTTCCGCTTACTGCCCACTGGCGCGGGGCGCTGCCATGAAGGAGCCGGTGATCTTGCAGATCGCGCAAAGGCATGGGCGCCCTGCGTCCGAGATCGCGCTGCGCTGGATTATCCAGCAAGGCGTTGCCGCCATTCCCATGACCACCAGCAGCGAAAACGCGGCGAGCAATTTCCGGGCTTCAAGTTTTGTTTTGCCGGAAGAGGACATGACGGCGATCTCGGCGCTGACATGCCAGAACCGGCGTCTGATTTCCCCATCCTCCATGGCCGGGCGCTGGGACAGTTGAGATGATCTATTCCGAAAAGCGCCCATGGGGCGAATTCCATGTGCTGGATGAAAGCCCGGGTTTCAAAGTGAAACGCATCACGGTTGTTCCCGGCGGGCGGCTTTCGCTGCAGAGCCACAAGCATCGTGGCGAGCATTGGACTGTGGTGAACGGCACGGCCACGGTGACTGTGGGGACCAGGGTGATGGCGCTTTCGCGCAGCCAGTCAGTTGATATCCCGCGCGGCGACAAGCACCGGCTGGAAAATCTTCACGCCGATGTGGTCGAGATCATCGAGGTGCAGTTTGGCGATTATCTCGGCGAGGATGACATCATTCGCTATGACGATATTTACAACCGCGCATGAAAATCGGCATTGATCTGGGCGGCACCAAGATTGACGGCGTGGTGTTGTCGCCTGCGGGAGATGCCATATTCGAGATGCGGCTGCCGACGCCCGGAAGCTACGATGCCGTGATCGCGGCCATCGCCGAGATTGTTGCAAAGGCCCGCGGCGTGGCGGGCGGCGCTGCGACAGTGGGCATGGGATCACCCGGATCGCGCTCGCCCAAAACCGGCCTGTGGCGCAACAGCAATTTGCATTTCTGCAATGGCCGGCAGTTTCCTGAAGACATTGCGGCGGCCTTGGGTTCGGATTTGCGCATCGAGAATGACGCCAATTGCTTTGCGCTCTCCGAAGCCCTGGATGGCGCCGGTCGCGGCCATGACATGGTGGCGTTTTTCACCATTGGAACAGCCCTTGGCGGCGGGCTGGTGATCGGCGGCAAACTGCGCAGCGGCCGCAATGCGGAAGCAGCGGAGTTTGGCCACATCCCGCTGCCCTCGCCAAACGAGAGCGAATGGCCCTTGCAGCAATGCTTCTGCGGCAAGATGGGATGCTGCGAAATTTTTGTCTCCGGAACCGGCTTGGCGCGCGACTATGCAAAAGCGAACGGCGTGACGGTCAGCGGCAAGGAAATTGTGGCGCGCGCCCGCACTGGCGAGGCGGCGGCGAAGGCAGCGCTCACCCGACTGCAGGACCGCTTCGCCCGCGTTGCCGCGACATTGGTCAATATCATGGACCCCGACATCTTCGTGATCGGCGGGGGCTTGAGCGCGCTTCCCGAACTGGTGGAGGAAATGCCGCCGCTGGTGGCAGGGCACACGTGCTCGGGCTCTGCCGCAGTAAAATTCGCCCGCGCCGCATTTGGGGAGAAAAGTGGCGCCCGCGGTGCTGCGCAGTTGTGGGATTAAGTATGCGCGGCAGTATATGTACTTTGAGTCAGTTTCTCAACATCCGCAACCCTCACCCTGAGAAGTGAGCCCGAAGCTACGCCTCGAAGGGGCCGCCCGGCTGGGCTCGCTGCACCAGTCCTTCGAGGCTCGCAAGGGCTCGCACCTCAGGATGAGGTAGATCAATTTGCGCGATGTTTGGCCAAGGGCCCGTTCAACAGCCGCCGTCAAGGCTTCTCCCACTTGTTGCTTTTCTCCGAGCGGAAGAAGGCGTCGATGATTTTCATGTTCTGGATGGCATCGTCAACACCCCAGGCCAGTTTCTGCT
>JANOTU010000182.1:0-2012 GCA_031416515.1 Hyphomicrobiales bacterium | reverse complement strand
CAGGAGAATTACGGCAATGCTCCAAATCGGAACATGGATGAATTCGCGCTGGCGCAGCCGGTCATAGCCCGGACGTGGCCTGGCCGCAGCCAGAACAGACGCCTTTGCTGTTCTGGCGTGGCTCGACCGTGACTTCTATTCTTGGCTTTCCGCCCTCGGTCAGCCGGATGTCACCGAAAACAAAATGCGGATGCTTTTCTTTCAGGTTCAGGATAGTCTTGAAGGTCAGTTGCATGATAGCTGCCGAGGTTGTTGCGGGGAGAACAGCCGGATTGATGACGAGTTCTGACTATGCCGCAGACCAGAAAAAACACAAACGCTGCCAAATGCCCTTCCAGCTATTTTCCGGACATCGGCGAATGGCCAGGCAACTGGATGGGCGTTGAGGAAGACCTGGAAACCGGCCGTGGCCTGCTCGGCTTGTTCATCCCGTTCATTCAGCATCTCATGGACGCGGGCCTGGCCGCCAAGACGATCAAAAGCCACGGATATCATCTCAACATGCTGGGCGGCGAGATCATCGAGAGGCTGAACGAGGCCGACGAGCCTGATCGCAAGCTGTCGCCAAGAGAACTGATCATCCACTATGTCGATGAGGAAGGCGGCCCGCTCCTCTCGTATCTGGACCCCGATGTCAAAGCTGAGTTGGCGCGGCACATGGCCTACGACGCGACCTGCCGCAAACTCCTCAAGTTTGTGACGCTCGAGCGAACCTGATCACTGGCTGCGCCAGGAGGGAGGGGCGTTGCCCCTCACCCCGGGATATTTGGACAAAGAAATGGGGCCACCACCAGAATTGAAAGGCCGCCGGGCTTTCGCCAGACAGCCCATTTCTTTGGCGGTCATCGCCGTCCCCGGCTGCACCGCACCCTATCCTATGCCAATCAATTTCTTTGTTCAAATATCCTTCTTGGCCTTGTCAATCCCGACCTTCACCCAGAACTACCCACAAATTGTTCAAACGAGCCCGAAAATCACTTCTGGAAAAATTTGACCATTTGAACAAAATAAGTCATGCTGTGGAAAATCAGGCCGGAGGAAGCGATGGCGGATATTGCGAGCAAGCGCCTTTCCAAAGCGGAATACACAGCGAATTTTGTGGATTTGCATGCCCCGCTGGATGCTCATGCGGCGCTGGTGGAGAGCGACCGCTGTTATTTCTGCTATGACGCGCCGTGCATGAAGGCCTGCCCCACCTCCATTGATATTCCGCTCTTCATCCGCGAAATCCAGACTGGCCAGCCGAAGAGCGCCGCGAAAACGATTTTTGACCAGAATATCCTGGGCGGCATGTGCGCGCGGGTTTGCCCGACGGAGACCCTGTGCGAAGAGGCCTGCGTGCGCGAAGCGGCGGAGGGCAAGCCGGTGAAGATCGGGCAGTTGCAGCGCTATGCCACGGATGCGGCTTTGGCCGAGGGCAAGCACCCTTATGCGCGGGCGAAAAAATCCGGAAAGAAAATCGCGGTGGTGGGCGCTGGCCCAGCGGGCCTTGCTTGCGCGCACCGGCTTGCCATGCGCGGACATGATGTCACCATGTTCGAGGCGCGCAAGAAATCGGGTGGCCTGAACGAGTTTGGCATTGCCGCCTACAAGGCTGTTGATGACTTCGCGCACAAGGAGGTTGAATTTGTTCTCTCCATCGGCGGTATCTCGGTCACTCATGGCAAGCGGCCCAAGCTCAGGGATTTGCAGCGCGATTATGATGCGGTGTTTTTGGGCGTCGGCCTGCAAGGCGTGAACGCGTTGGGTGTCAAAGATGAGGATGTGCCCGGCATTGCGGATGCGGTGGGCTATATCGCTGAGCTCCGCCAGGCGAAGGATTTGTCGAAGCTGAAAGTGGGCCGCCGGGTTCTGGTGATTGGCGGCGGCATGACGGCGATCGATGTGGCGGTGCAGTCAAAGCTCCTCGGCGCTGAGGATGTGACCATCCTCTATCGCCGTGGCCAGGAACACATGAAGGCCAGCGCCTATGAACAGGATCTCGCGCAGACCAAGGGTGTCAAGATCAAGCA
>JANOTU010000181.1:0-5015 GCA_031416515.1 Hyphomicrobiales bacterium | reverse complement strand
ACAGGCCTTCCAGCAACAGCTTCTCCAGATCACCACTCACGCCCGGTTCGCCCTCGCGATAGACTGGGCTCATAAATTTCTTCTTCGTGCTGGACATGAGGGCAAGCTAACAGATTTGTCGCCGTATCACAAATTCCGCATTCGCGTTTTCCCTCTCCCTTGGGAGAGGGAGGGGCCCGCGCCTTCGCGGGAGGGTGAGGGGATACAGGTCATTGTCATTTTGGCGCTTGCGTTCCCTCATCTTCCCATCGCAAGAAAGGGCGATGGGCCCCTTCTTCTCCCAAGGGAGAAGAAAAGAAGGTGGGTCATGCGCCGACTGCAAACTCGCCTGGCCTGCGCTGCCGCGCCAGGTTGTCGAGCACGGCGTTGATGAATTTGGGTTCTTCCACCGCGAAGAAGGCGCTGGCCACGTCGACGTATTCGTTGATGGCGACGCGGGCGGGGACGCGCTCGATGAACATGATTTCGTAAGCTGCGGCGCGCAGGATGGCGCGCACCGTGGCATCGAGGCGGTGCAGGGGCCAGGATTTGTCGAGGATATTGTCAACCAGGGGGTCGATAGTGGCCTGCTCGCGCACTGTGCCGTCGACGATTTCTTTGAGAAACTTGTAATCGGCCTCGCCGCATTGGCCGTCGTCGAAATTGTCACCCGAGGCGCGGGCGGAGAATTGAGCCAGTGTCTCGCCGACATCGCTGCCGGCGAGGTCCATTTGATAGAGCGCCTGGACCGCGCCAAGTCTGGCAGCCGAGCGGGCGGTGGGCGGGGCCCTGGTCATTTTTCAAACTTGCGTGACAGCCGGATCATCGCCAGGGCTGCTTCTGCGGCCCCGCCACCCTTGTCCATTTCAGACACTTTGGCCCGTGTCCAGGCTTGCGCTTCGGTTTCGCAGGTGAGGATGCCGTTGCCGATGCACAGGCCCTCCAGCGAAAGCTCCATGAGGCCGCGGGCGCTTTCATTGGCGACGATGTCGTAGTGCGTGGTCTCGCCGCGCAGCACACAGCCCAGCGCCACATAGCCATCATACTTTTCAGTCGTGGACGCCATGGCGACGACAGCGGGGAGTTCAAGCGCGCCGGGCACGGCAATGCGCTCCCAAGTGGCACCGGCGCACTCAATGGCGGCGATGGCACCTTTGGCCAGTTCATCGCAAAGCTCGCCGTAAAAGCGGGCTTCGACAATGAGGATATGGGCCTTCAGCTTTTTGACGGAGGCGGATTTCTTTTCAGTTTTCATGGGTTTCCAAATTCGGCAAGACGCGCCACATAGCGCGCCAGCATATCGATTTCAACATTCACCTGGTCCCCCGCCCGCGCATGGCCCCATGTGGTGACGGCTTGAGTGTGAGGAATGATGTTGACGCCGAAGGTGTTGCCCGCAACTTCATTGACGGTGAGCGAGGCGCCATCAAGGGTGACAGAAGCTTTTTGGGCGATGAATTTGGCAAGTTCGTTCGGCACCCGGAAGCGGAAGCGCCTGGAATCGCCCTCCGGCGTGATGACAAGAATCTCGCCCACGCCATCAACATGGCCCGAGACAATATGGCCCCCCAGCTCATCGCCCATTTTGAGAGGGCGTTCGAGATTGATCCGGGTGCCTTCCTTCCAGCTTCCAAGCGTGGTTTTTGACAGCGTCTCCGCCGAGACATCAACGCTGAAACTGCTGGCGGACTTTGCCACAACAGTAAGGCAACACCCCGCGCAGGCAATGGATGCGCCCAGCGCAATGGTGGACGTGTCAAACCCCGTGCCAATCTCAAAGCGCGCATCGCCGCGGCTTTCAACGCGGATGACCTGGCCAATGTCGGTTATGATTCCAGTAAACAAGAAAACTCCCTCTTACACCTTCTCCCAGGGGAGAACGGAATGATAGACGCTCAGGCGGTCAGCCCCAAGCAATTCCTGTTCAAACAGGGAGAAAGACTCGAGATGCAAGGTTGGGCCATCAACGCCTTGAGTGCCTAGCGTGTTTGGCGATTGGAACAACTGGATTTCATCCACCAGCCCAGCTTCCAGAAACGCCGATGCAATCATGCCGCCGCCTTCGACGAGGAGGCGGTTGGCTGGCAATGCTTGCAGCGCTTCGGGGATGCTTCCCCGGAGGACCGTGAAGTTTGGCACATCGCGGTTGCGGCTCAAGACGTAGGGTTTAGGGGAACGCTGCTCCATGCCTGGCAGGCGGCAGGTGAGGCTGGGGTTGTCGATCAAGGCAGTGCCTATGCCGACCAATATTGCATCGCACTGGGCGCGGAGGAGGTGGACACGGGCTTGGGATTCCGGGCCGGTGATAGCGGTGCGCTGGCCGTGGGCGGAGGCGATTTTTTTATCGGCGGAAAAGGCCAATTTCATAATGACATAGGGGCGTTTTCGGATAATTCGGGTGAAGAACCCTGCGAGATCGCGGGCAGCGCTTGCTCCGGATTCAACGCTAATTCCCGCAGTCCGCAGAATCGCGTGGCCACGGCCTGAGACTCTTGGGTCTGGGTCTTCGACGGCGCTCACCACACGGGCGACACCGGCCAGCACCAGCGCTTCAGCGCAAGGGGGGGTGCGGCCATCATGGGCGCAGGGTTCGAGGGTGACGTATGCGGTGGCCCCGCGCGCGGTTTCGCCTGCCATGGCCAGTGCTTCGGTTTCGGCATGAGGCCTGCCGCCGGGTTGCGTCCACCCGACCCCAAGCAGTCGCTCGTTCTTGACGATTACACAGCCCACGGGCGGGTTCTCCGCCGTGGTGCCCAAGGCCCTTCGGCCGAGCCGTACGGCGTAATCCATCCAGCTTCTGTCGGTGTTCACCCGGTCTCGCCGTTGTCGTCGCTGGTCAACTCGCCGAGGAGTTCTTCGAAATCCTTGGCCTCGCGGAAGTTCTTGTAGACCGAGGCAAAGCGCACATAGGCCACGTCATCGAGCATCTTGAGGGCTTCCATCACCAGCTTGCCGACAGTCTCCGATTTGATCTCGCTCTCGCCCAGATTTTCCAGGCGCCGCACAATGCCGGAGACCATGCGCTCCACCCTGTCCGGGTCCACCGGGCGTTTGCGGAGTGAGACCTGGATGGAACGCATCAGCTTGTCGCGGTCAAAGGGCACGCGGCGGCCGGAGCGTTTCACCACCATGAGTTCGCGCAGCTGCACCCGCTCGAATGTGGTGAAGCGGCCAGAACAATCCGGGCAATGGCGGCGGCGGCGAATGGCGGTGCCGTCCTCGCTCGGGCGGCTGTCTTTCACCTGGGTGTCGGCATTGGTGCAGAAGGGGCAGCGCATGTTGATTTCAGTAAATGGGGAAACGGTCCGTCAGGGTTTTTACACGTTTCTTGACCGAGGCCTCAACCTTGGCGTTGCCGGCCTCGCCATTCTTGGCCAGGCCGTCCAGGACTTCGGTGATGAGAGTACCCACCAGTCTGAATTCCGCCTGCCCAAAGCCCCGGGTGGTGCCGGCGGGTGTGCCGAGGCGGATGCCGGAGGTGATGGTGAAGGGGGCGGGATCGAAGGGTATGCCGTTCTTGTTGCAGGTGATCCAGGCGCGGCCAAGGGAGGCCTCCGCCGCCTTGCCGGTCACGCCCTTCTTGCGCAGGTCCACCAGCATCAGATGCGTGTCGGTGCCGCCGGAGACGAGATCGCAGCCGCCAGCCATGACGCTCTCGGCCAGAGCGCGGGCATTGGCGACGACGGCTTTTGCATATTTCTTGAAGGCGGGCTTGAGCGCCTCGCCAAAGGCCACGGCCTTGGCGGCGATCACATGCTCAAGGGGACCGCCCTGGAGGCCGGGGAACACAGCGGAGTTGATTTTCTTGCCCAAATCTTCATCATTGGAGAGGATCATGCCGCCACGGGGGCCGCGCAGGGTTTTATGGGTGGTGGTGGTGACGATATGGGCGTGGGGCAGCGGGCTGGGATGGGCGCCGCCTGCCACCAATCCGGCGAAGTGCGCCATGTCGACCATGAGGATGGCCCCAACCGAGTCGGCGATTTTGCGAAACCGGGCGAAGTCGATGATGCGGGGGTATCCAGAGCCACCTGCGATGATGATTTTTGGCTTCACATCAATGGCTTGCGCTGCCAATTTGTCATAATCGATGAGGTGGGTGTCTTGCCGCACCTTATAGGGTGCCACCTTGAACCACTTGCCGGATTGGTTGACCGGCGAGCCATGGGTGAGATGGCCGCCACAGGCGAGATCGAGACCCATATAGGTATCGCCGGGCTGCAACAGGGCAAAGAACACCGCTTGGTTGGCCTGCGCCCCGGAATGGGGCTGCACATTGGCGAATGAGCAGGCGAACAGCTTTTTGGCGCGCTCGATGGCCAGCGTCTCGGTCTGGTCGACAAACTGGCAGCCGCCATAATAGCGCCGCCCCGGATAGCCCTCGGCATATTTGTTGGTCATCACCGAGCCTTGCGCCTCCAGCACGGCGCGGGAGACGATGTTCTCCGAGGCGATCAACTCGATTTCATGTTGCTGGCGGCCAAGCTCGGCAGCGATGGCCTTGGCCACTTTGGGGTCCGACTTGGCCAGCTTCTCCTTGAAGAAGCCCGGGAACAGGGGCTTGGTTTTCTTGACTGCTTTTCTGGCCATGGGAATCTCTCAATCGGTTGTTCCGCACATGACAGATTGCGCAAGTGTGGTCCAGTCCGATCTGATAAAAACCAGTTTCGCCTGAGGCATTATACGTAGATTACGCGGACAAGGGGCAGGAAAGTAGCCCGCCCCTCGCCCTGATTTTACGCAAATTCCATCTGGGCGAAAAGAGAGCGGGCTGGAAGCCCGCGGTACGAGGAAATTCAGCACTGGGTTCGCTTGGGGTGACACAGATTTCCGGAGCGTGGCCGGATATGACGATTTGAGCGTACGCTGTCAAGGACTATGTTCTTAAAAGGGGTATTTTTCATCTGGGGCACCCGCAGGCAAAGTTCTCCACACTATGGTCCCATGTTTGGAGACCCGGAGGGTAAAAAGAAGGGTTGCGTGGGCGCTTGGCCTTTCGCAAAAAAACTTGCCGGGAGCCGCCCGGCTGGCTCGCT
>JANOTU010000180.1:0-1738 GCA_031416515.1 Hyphomicrobiales bacterium | reverse complement strand
TCGTCCTCGCCCGCCCTTGCGGGAGAGGACGATATGCGCGCGGGACGCGGGCGCTTCCAGGCAGCAAGGCGGCAACATGTCGCGCAAGCGATTTATTTGGTACACTCACGCCATGCAACTGCATTTCCTTGGCATTGACGGGGGCGGCAGCCGGTGCCGGGCGCGGGTTCGCGATGAGGCGGGGCGGCTGCTTGGCGAGGCGCAAGGCGGATCGGCCAATATCTATCAGAACTTTGATGCAGCGCTGGCCAACATCATCGCCGCAGCCACTGAGGCAGCGCGCCAGGCGGGGCTGGCAACGACGCAGCTTCACGCCGGACTTGGCCTTGCCGGGCTTGTCACGTCCGTTGGCGCTGAAAAAATCGCTGCGGCGCATTTGCCCTTCGCCAGTGTCGTGGCTGACAATGACGCCTACACCGCCTGTGTTGGCGCGTTTTCGGGCGGCGATGGCGGCATTGTCATTGCCGGCACGGGCTCAATCGGCTTTGCCCTGATCGGCGGGGTTCGGCGCATGGTGGGGGGCTGGGGCTTTGCCATTGGCGATCATGGCTCAGGCGCATGGGCAGGCCACCATGCGGTGCGCCGCGCCGCTTTGGCCATTGATGGCCTCTTGCAGCCAACGCAATTGATCGAAGACGTTCTGGCCCGTGTCGGGCGCACGCGGTTTGATCTGTCGCGCTGGTCTGAAAAGGCCTCGCCCCGCGACTATGCGGAAATGGCACCCCTGGTTTTTGCCTGTGCTGCCAAGGGTGATGTGCAAGCCATGACCATTGTGATTGAGGGGGCCTCCGCCATCTCCAACCTCGGCCGCGCGCTGCTGGCGCGCGGCGCTGGCAACATCTGTCTTTTGGGTGGCCTTTCCCAGGTCTATCCGCCCTATCTGGATGCAGACGTGAAAACCGCCCTGGTGGCGCCAAAGGCCGATGCCATGGACGGCGCCATCATCATGGCGCGGAAAGCGCAGGGTATGGCATGATACTCCTTCTTTTTTTCCTCCCCCCTTTGCGGGGGAGGTGGCGCGAAGCGCCGGAGGGGGCCCTTACCACAGGGAGCAGTGCTTGCGGCAAGACCCCCCTCCGTCATGCTGCGCATGACACCTCCCCCGCAAGGGGGGGAGGAAAGGGGCGGTTCGCATCATGAGCTACATGGCGCGGGAGGCGCACGAGGCGCCGCAGGCGGTGGCGCGTTTCCTGGAGCGCAACCATGCCGCCCTCTCGGACATTGGCGCGCGGCTGCGCCGCAAGCCGCCGCCGGTCATACTTACATCGGCGCGGGGCAGCTCTGATCACGCGGCGGGCTATTTCAAATATCTCACTGAAATTCTGACCGGCACCCCTTGCGCCTCCATCGGCGCTTCGGTGGTATCGGTTTACGGTGCCAAGTTGCAGGTGGCGGGCGGTGTTTGCGTCACCATCTCGCAATCAGGCCAAAGTCCTGACATTGTGGCCCTCCAGCATGAAGCCCGCCGCGCCGGCGCTTTGACCATCGCTCTGGTCAATGTCGCGGACTCCCCCGCCGCCCAAGCCGCCGACATCTGCCTGCCGCTTCATGCAGGGCTAGAGCTCAGTGTCGCCGCTACAAAATCCTTCATCGTGTCGCTGGTGGCGGGTGCCGCCATCGTGGCGCATTGGCGCGGTGATGCAGAGTTGCTGGCCGCTATCGCCGACTTGCCGGAGCAACTGGCCAAGGCTGCGGTGATGGACTGGCCGCAAGCCGTCGCCCTCGTAGCCGAAGCTGA
>JANOTU010000179.1:0-8425 GCA_031416515.1 Hyphomicrobiales bacterium | reverse complement strand
GCACTGGAAACGAAAATAATTCTTGCTAGTTGTTGAGACTCCTATTGTAGTAATATAGTCCTAGACAATGAAAGGAGTCATCGTGAAAAAACGCAACAGCATCACCGCGCAGGCGGCGCGCAAGCCTCGGCCACCACCGGCCCATCCCGCCCGCCGCATCGCCCTGGTCGAGCAGGTGCTGCGCGAGGTGGATCCCACCGTCGCCTTCCGCGCCGCCCATGCCAGCAAGGGCAAACTCGCCCGCGCCGAGCCAGTGGCAGCGCTTTACGAACAGGGCCGCGTCTCCCATGTCGGCGCATTCCCCGCCCTTGAGGATGAGATGTGCGCGCCGATCGACCCCGGCAGAAGCCCCGACCGCCTCGACGCCCTGGTCTGGGCCATAACCGACCTCATGCTCCGCCAGCGAGCGGAGCCGCGGATCAGGGTGCTGTAGCCGCTTCCCCTCATAACGTCACCCCAGCCTTCCAGCCTGTGCGAAAACCCTTTTCAACCTGTGTTTCTGTTTCGGCGGGCAAACTTTCTGACCACGACATTCCCCCAACTCCGTCACCCCCGCGAACGCGGCTATCGGATTCACACATCTTTTGCGAGGCCTCAAGGGGTTCCGTTCGCGACGGTGATCTGGGATGGGGAAGGATGCGGCTCGGGCCAGGGGAGTGTGACGTGCAAACCCCTCGCTTGCGGCACCTGGACTCACGGGGATAATGACCCTGTCGCCCTGGGAAGTTTGGGGCCAGAAGCGGAAACAGCCCAATCTCCGCCCGTTGACCAGGAGTGCTGTCAGATGTCGCGAAAGCGCGGGTGCGGATTTGGTAGCGCCCTCTTTACCGCCCGACGACAAGACCGGCACCGCGAAGGATCTGCGCCCGCGCAACCCTTCTTCTTCTCCGGTCCCCGAATGTCGGGACCACAGGAGGCACAGCCTTGTCCTGCTCGCGGCGTGATCATGACTCTCGCAGTACATGCCCCACAAAGGGCAATTCGCGGAATTGGTGGGCCATGTCCATGCCGTAGCCCACCACAAATTTGTCCGGGCAAATAAAACCCTCGAAATCCGCCTTGATGCTGGCGGCGAGATGTCCGGGCTTGTTGAGAAGCACGGCGGTCATGACTTTTGCGGCCCCGCGCGCGGCAATCAGGTCTTTGGCGAAGGCAAGGGTGCGGCCTGATTCCAGGATGTCGTCAATCAACAGGACATCGCGCTCCTTGACCACCGATTCGATGTCGCGCAGCACCTCCACCTGCCCTGATGATGTTGTGGCCGCCCGGTAGCTGGCGAGAATCATGAAATCGACTTCCGGCGACAGGCCTGCCCGGTGCATGGCGCGGATGAGATCGGCGGCAAAAATGAAACTGCCTTTCAGCACGGGAACAACAAGCAGGCGGTTGGGCTTGCAGGCGGCTATTTCGCGGGCCAGTTCTTCCACACGGGCGGCGATTTTGGCAGCGCTATAGAGGACACCGATGCGGTGGCCATCGATCAGGATTTCACTCATTTGGGGACTGTTACCTCTATTTCATCAGAATGGGCAAAGCGGACTTCAACATTTTTGGCGCCACCCGGCGGCGATGCGATCCGCGTGACAAAACCAGTGACCTCGCCGGGCTTCAAGGGCCGGGCACCCGCATCCAGGGTCCATTGATAGATTTCGGCGTTGGCTGCATCTCGCAGGCCAAAGCGCAGCCACGGCATTTTCTGCTCGGTATCAGAAATGTTGGCAATCTCGCCCTTGACCGCCAGCACCCGTTTACCCTCAGTTATTATGTGCTGCATCTCGATGCGGCGGATGTCGAGGCCGTAAATATTGACGTGCTGGCCAAGCGCATCATAGGCCACCACCGTGGCGGGAGCGGCGCGCACAAAATATTCCGGGAACATGGCGGCGATGATGAAGGGCAGGGTCAAGGCTGCGGCAAAACCGCCCCACGCCATCAGGCGCCTGCGCCGCTCCTTGCGGCTCGCTTCAAAGGCATTCCTGGCCTGGCGCGACGCTTCCAGCAGCCGCTCAATCTCGCGGTCGGGCTCGGGGACTGGAGGGGCTGTCGCCAGCGTTTGCGGTTCTGGCTCGGCCATCACCTCTACGGCGCGGCTTTCCAGCCAGCCATGGCCGCAAGCCGCGCACTTGATCATCGTGCCGTCGGCGCTGAAATGCGAGGCCGGCATGTTATAGCGCGTGGCGCAGGATGGGCAGGTGATGATCATCGGGGTCATATATAGGCCAATGGCACCCCTAAACGTCAATCACGGTTAATGCCGCGTTAACGGGCCTTGTGCTGAATGGCGGCACTGTTGAAGGAGTTTGCGGTTGGTTCGTCTCGAGAATGTTGGGCTTCGCTATGGACATGGTCCGGAAATCCTCAAGGATGTGAGTTTCCGGCTTGAGTCCGGCGATTTCAAGTTCCTGACCGGGCCATCGGGCTCGGGCAAGACCTCGCTGCTGCGCCTGTTGTTTCTGGCCCTGAAACCGACACGGGGGCTGGTCAAGCTGTTTGGCGAAGACGCCAGCGGGTTTGACCGGGCAAGCCTCCCCATGATCCGGCGGCGCATTGGCGTGGTGTTTCAGGAGTTCCGCTTGCTTGACCATCTCACAACTTACGAAAATGTGGCCCTTCCCTTGCGGGTGGCGGGAAAGCGTGAATCGAAATACCGGGTCGATGTCATGGACCTGTTGAGCTGGGTAGGGCTTGCCGATCAGGCCACAGCCTATCCGCCTGTGCTTTCGGGTGGCGAGAAACAGCGCGCCGCCATTGCCCGCGCTGTCATTGGCAAGCCCGAATTGCTGCTAGCCGATGAGCCCACAGGGAATGTCGATCCGGCATTGGCCAAAAGACTGCTCCATCTTTTTGTTGAACTCAACCGCCTGGGAACAACCGTGCTGATTGCCACCCATGATCTCAAGCTGGTGCAGCAGGCCAAGGCCCCGGTGCTGCATCTCGAGCGCGGGGAACTGCGCAGCCTATGAGCGGACCCATCATTCCAGCGCGGGCAGGCTCGCTCAGGTCGCTGACCGTGACCATGGCGGTGATGTGCTACCTCGCCTGTCTGGCCATTGGCGCCCTCATCCTCATCAACCGTGCGGTGGAAAGCTGGACCAGCGGTCTGTCGCGCGAGATCACGGTGCAGGTGCGGCAATTGCAACGCGCGGTGATTGAAGAGGAGCTGGCCAAAGCTGAGGCGCTGCTGGCGGAGTTTCCGGGGATTATATCCACTGTCACGCTGGAGCGTGATGCCGGGGCCAAGCTGCTGGAGCCGTGGCTCGGCACCAAAAACCTTGATGAGCTTCCCATCCCGCGCCTGATCCGGGTCATCGTTGATGAGAAATCCCCGCCTGATTTTGAAGCCCTCGGTGCCGCCCTCAAGACCGGCGTGAAGGGAGCGAGCCTTGATACGCACCGGCGTTGGCAGGCAGAACTCACCCGCATGGCGCGGGTTCTCTCGACACTTTCCTACGCCGTGCTGCTGCTCATTTGTGTCTCCGCCATTGCCATTGTGATCTTCGCCACCCGCACCGTGCTTGATGCCAACCGGCAGGTTGTCGATGTGCTGCATCTGGTGGGCGCCAAGGATGGCTATATCTCGCGGCAGATTGATCGGCGCTTCCTGAAAACCGGATTGTGGGCGGGGCTGATTGGGGTGATGCTGGGGTTAGTCACATTCTTCTTGCTCGGTCTCACAGGCGCCAAAGGCGCAGGCGGCATTGCCGATGCCAGCCGCAGCCTGTTGTTTGCGCCGCCGCAGGTCGCGGCGTGGAGCTACGCCGTTCTGCTGGCGGTGCCGGTGGTCGCCACCATGATCTGCCTGATCACTTCACGGCTCACATTGATCCGTATGCTGAGGACTGTGACGTGACGGCGCTGCGCTCGCTGTTGTTCAATGTGGTGTTCTATGTGAACCTCACCTTGTTTCTGGTGCTGGGCTTTCCATTTTATTTCACGCCGCGCAAATGGTCGGTCCGCGCTTTGCAGGCATGGGCGCGGACCTCGCTCTGGTTGCTGCGGGTTCTTGTGGGCACTCGGATTGAGGTGCGGGGGGTTGAACATATCCCGCAAGGGGCCGCCCTGGTGGCTGGCAAGCACCAATCTTTTTGGGAGACTTTCGCCATCCTGCCCTATCTCGATGATCCGGCCATGGTGCTCAAAAAGGAACTCACCTGGATTCCACTCTTTGGCTGGTTTATCCACAAGTTCCGCATGATCGCGGTGGAGCGCAGCGCCGGCACGGCGGCTTTACGAAATTTGATCACGCGCGGAAAAGAGGAGATTGCCGCTGGCCGCCAGATTGTGATTATGCCCGAAGGCACAAGGCGCGCACCCGGTGATCCTCCCGCCTATAAACCGGGTGCGGCAGCGCTTTACGGAGCCTTGGGCGTTCCCTGTATCCCCTTTGCGCTCAACTCCGGCCTGTTCTGGCCGCGCCGGAAATTCCTGCGCTATCCCGGAACCATCGTGTTGGAGTTTCTGCCCGCAATTCCGCCAGGTCTGCCGCGCAAGGAATTCCAGGCACGGCTTGAATCAGCGATTGAAACCGCGACGGCGCGATTGGTTGCCGAAGGTCGTAAACCATAAAGTACAAATCAAGAACCATTTCTGGACACCGGGGGCGATCGGGGCTACACTGAAAAAATGGAACAGCGCCTCGATGCCATTGCCCATGAAATCTGGGACATGAAGTACCGGTTCAAGGACGCTGGTACACCCGTGGATGCAACGCCTGACGAGAGCTGGTGGCGTGTGGCGCGCGCTGTGGCTGCGGTGGAAAAGGAACCAGAACGCTGGGCGGCGGCGTTTCACGAGGTGCTCTCAGGCTACCGCTTTTTGCCGGCGGGGCGGATTTTGGCGGGCGCTGGCACGGGGCGCAGTGTGACGCTGTTCAACTGCTTTGTGATGGGGACCATTCCGGATTCGTTGCCCGGGATTTTTGACGGGCTGAAGGAAGCAGCCCTCACCATGCAGCAGGGCGGCGGCATTGGCCATGATTTCTCCACCATCCGGCCCAAGGGGGCACCGGTGCGAGGGGTCGGCGCGGACGCCTCGGGGCCCTTGAGCTTCATGGATGTGTGGGACGGCATGTGCCGCACCATCATGTCAGCGGGGGCAAGGCGCGGGGCCATGATGGGCACGCTGCGCTGTGATCACCCTGATATTGAAGCGTTCATAGCCGCCAAGCGCGATCCCGCGCGGCTGCGCAATTTCAATCTTTCAGTGCTGGTGACCGACGCCTTCATGGCGGCTGTCAAGAATGATCAAGAATGGACGCTGGTTTTTGAGGCGAAGATTTTTCGGACCATAAGGGCGCGTGATCTCTGGGACCAGATCATGCAGGCCACATATGATTACGCTGAACCCGGCGTGATCTTCATCGACCGGGTCAATGCCGAGAACAATCTATCTTATTGCGAAACCATCTCCTGCACCAACCCGTGCGGCGAGCAGCCGCTGCCGCCTTATGGGGCCTGTCTTTTGGGATCAGTCAATCTGGCGCGGTTGGTGAAATCGGCGTTTGAAGATGGCGCCCATGTTGATGAAGCGGAACTGGCGCGGGTGACCGCGACCGCCATTCGCTTCATGGACAATGTGATTGATGTTTCGAATTACCCCCTTGAAGAACAGGACCGCGAAGCCAAAGCCAAACGTCGCATTGGACTTGGGATCACCGGACTTGCCGATGCGCTGGCCATGTGCGGCATGGTTTACGGAACCGATGCCGCAGCAGCTTCTGCGGCGCGGTGGATGAGCCTGATCGAGATGGCGGCCTACCGCGCCAGTATTGAACTGGCAAAAGAGCGCGGGTCTTTTCCGCTTTTTGATGCGGAGAAATTTGGGGGCAATGGCCATGCGTCGCGCTTGAGCCCGGCCCTTCGCGGCGACATCAAATGCCATGGCCTTCGCAATGGCCTGCTCACATCGGTAGCGCCCACCGGGACGATTTCACTGTTTGCCGGAAATGTGTCGAGCGGCATCGAGCCTATTTTCAGCGTGGCCTATGACCGCAAGATTCTGCAAAGCGACGGAACAAAACGGGCCGAGCGGGTGACCGACTATGCGGCGTCGCAGTGGTGGGCGCTCAAAGGCGAGGGCGCGCCACTGCCGCCTGCCTTTGTCACGGCGGAAACCTTAAGTCCCAAGGCGCACCTCATCATGCAAGCAGCGGTGCAACGCCATGTTGACAGCTCGATTTCGAAAACCATCAATGTGCCGGCGGCGCTTTCCTTTGAAAATTTCAAGGCAGTTTACGCAGAAGCGTATGGACTGGGTCTCAAGGGTTGCACCACATTCCGGCCCAATGAGATCACAGGCTCCGTGCTTTCGGTGGAGCCCGCCCCGCGCGGCGAGGTTGTTTACATGAAGCAGCCACTGGAGCGCAGCGACGCGCTCCCCGGGTTTACTTACAAGCTGAAATGGCCGGAAACGGATCACGCCATTTACATCACCATGAATGACATCGTGGAGGCCGGGCATCGGCGCCCGTTTGAGATTTTCATCAATTCGAAGAACATGGAGCATTATGCCTGGACCGTGGCGCTCACCCGCATGATCTCGGCGGTGTTCCGGCGCGGGGGTGATGTTTCATTTGTGGTTGAGGAACTGAAAGCCGTGTTTGATCCCCGGGGCGGACAGTGGCTGGGGGGGCGCTATGTGCCAAGCCTTCTGGCGGCCATCGGCGGCGTCATCGAAAAACACCTGACCGAGATTGGATTTCTCAAGCGCGAGGATCGGCCAGGCGAAGCCTTGCGGATGGCGGTGGGCGAATCACGGCGCTCAACCTGTCCGCGCTGCGGCGAACAGTCGCTGGTGTTTCAGGAGGGCTGCGCCACCTGTTTGTCTTGCGGGTTTTCAAAATGCAATTAGGGCTTGACAGCACGGGCAGTTTGTTCTATATATGTTCACATGATGATTCAAGGTTCCCCCATCACGGCAAAGCTCCCCGAAGACCTTCATGTTGGTGACCGGTTCTGGCACTGGCGCGGCGTTTCGGATCGAAACTATATTCACTCAATTTACCCAGCCGATGCCTGTCCGCCCCTGCCGGGAGCGGTTTATGTGTTGGTTCGAGGCCAGGGCGACAGTCGTCGCGCCCTGGCGGTTGGCCGGTTTCCAAGTTTTTGGGACAGCGCCATGACCAGCGCCATTGCGGAATTTGACGGCGACGAAATCCATGTCCATCTACTGGCCCGCAATGACAAGGCCGCCGAAGCCATCCTGAATGATCTCCGCGACGCCATGCCCAAGCCCTCGAACTATCTCGCGGGGTTTCATGAACCCGCTCCATTGGCGCTTTGCGCGGCCTGAGCCTCAAGATACCGGGACAGCGTTTCCAGCCTCATGTCATGGATATCCATGCTCCGAAGATGGGTCAGCGCGCTCACGACATAGTCTACACAGCGCCCGGAAATGCCCTGTCCCTGCCGGATCAAAGCCAGAAGCTCGTCATCACTGAGGCTGCCCGCATATTGCGGGTGCTTGCGGTCCACGAGATAGGTGAGGGCCTCAACAGTGCCGCCACTCTGCAAAAGCCGGACGGGTCGCACCGCCTCCCGGTAAACCATGGTCACCTGCTCCCTGGCCCGGAGATAGGCCAGCGTCCTGTCCCACATCGCCGCCTCAACGCGGTAGGCCAAGCCGCTGCACGAGCCGCCCCGATCAAGGCCCAGCACCAACCCAGGGGCCAATGGTGTGCCGCGATGGACATGGGATTTGACGCAGAGCCTGCGGTGATAGCCCCTGATCAGCGCCGGCTCGCTGCCCACATGAGCAAAACCCGGTCGCCACATCAGCGACCCGTAGCCAAACACCCAGAACTCCTTCATCTTGGTCATGAAGGCTCTATAGCGAATGATGCCCATGAGTGAAATGACAGGCAAACCAAACCGCCCCTGGAAAATGATCCTGCCCCTTGCCGGCTTCGTCCTGCTTTTTGCAATCTGGTCAGTTTATTGGTTTTTTGCCAACTCTGCGGCGCAAGCCTTTGTGGCGAGGGAACGCGAAAAGCTGGCACGACAGGGCGCAAACCTCGCTTGCGATGAGGAGAGCTGGGGCGGCTTTCCTTTCCGCTTTGAATTCAGCTGCAAAAACCCCGTGGTCACACTGGCCGAAGGCCGTACTCTCCGTAGCGTCACCCTCCTTGTCGTCGCACACGCCTACAATCCCACCCACATCATCGCCCTGCTCGATGGCCCAACCCATGTGCGCCTGCTACAACACGCCGCAGAAGTGATCAACCACGAGCGCCTGATTGCCAGCGCCAAATTCCGCAGCAGTGCTCAACCGCAAATTTCAGTTGCGGTCAAAAATATCGTTCACCAGACCTGGGGGCAGGTGAAAGCGCTGCAAGTTGACACCAGACCCGCATCTGCAATGCCGAACGAATTTTCAATAGCGCTGGACGGTGTCAATGTTGCGCCTCCTGACAAACCGCCCATTGTGC
>JANOTU010000178.1:0-2505 GCA_031416515.1 Hyphomicrobiales bacterium | reverse complement strand
GAGCTTGAGCATGGCGCGCTCTGGCATGCGCCGGGTGGCTACGGCATGCGCGAAGTGCTCGGCGGTGCCAAGGCCATCGTCGCCTCCACCAAGAAAGTGGGCGGCCTGGGCGCGCGCCTCGATATCCCCGTCACCCACATCAATGCGTCCTACGTGCGCAGTCATTTCGACGCCGTGGAGGTCGGCGTGCCCGATGCCCCCCGCGCCCACGAAATGGTGCTGTGCCTCGTCATGACCACAGGCGCCCGCGTTCACGCCCGCGCCGGTGGCCTTGCCGCCAGTGACATCAAAGGCGAGGACGGCCTGAGATGAAAGCCCGCATCCGCAAACTCGTGACCTTCATTGATGAAACCCTGAGCGAGCAGGGTCAGACGATTTCACCGCCCTTGCGCCGCGCCGCCGCCGTGGCGGTGATCGCCAACCCCTATGCCGGACTTTATCAGGAAGACTTGGGCCTGCTCATCGACATCGGCGAAGAACTTGGCGGCCTGCTCGCCGAACGCGCCGTTGCCGCGCTTGGCATCCCCGGCGCGCAGGTCCAAAGCTACGGCAAAGCCGCCGCCGTCGGCGAAAACGGTGAGCTCGAACACGCCGCCGCCATCCTCCACCCCAAGCTCGGCGCGCCCTTCCGCAGGGTGCTGGGCAAGGGTGCCGCCCTGATCCCATCCTCCAAGAAACGCGGCAGCCTGGGGTTGGTCCTGGACATCCCCCTCGGCCACAAAGACGCAAGCTTCGTGCGCAGCCACTTCGACGCCATGGAAGTCCGCGTGCATGACGCCCCCCGCGCTGGCGAAATCATGGTCGCCATCGCAGTGACCACAGGGGGCAGGCCACTCCCCCGGATCGGTGGTTTGCAGGCGAGCGACATCAAGGGTGAAGACGGTTTGCGGTGAGCGAAACTCCCCCAGCTCCGTCATCTACCATGTTGTTTGCGTACCTGTAGCGCGGGCTTCCAGCCCGCCCTTTGCTGCCCAATGGCGCGCTGCAAGCCCGCGCGTCGAGATGGATGAACCTCACTTGCCTTTTTCTCTTCTCCCTCGGGAGAAGAAGGGGCCCGTCGCCCTTTCTTGCGACGGGAAGATGAGGGGATACAGGTGCCAAACTACAGGCGCCGGTGTTCCCTCACCCTCCCATTGCAAGGGCAATGGGCCCCTCCCTCTCCCAAATGAGAGGGAAAAAGATGCAAATGCGGCCATCTGCCTTTCCGTAGAAAAGATGTGTGCATACGTTAGCGGCTTTCGCCGGGACAACGGATGTGGGATGGTTGCTGCAGATCTCCCGCGCTCAAGCAAGTGTTTTACCATTGCCTCAATAGCCAATTGGATTTCAGCGATGCTCCCGTTCAGGGGAACCTTGCGCTCACAAGCATGATTTACAATTCTGGAGAATATCTGCTTATAGCACTTTGAGCGTACGCTGTCAAGCTTAAAAACATATTATAGGTTACAATACCCAAAAATGACTCCCGCCCGCATTCTCCTCACCGCGCTTCTGCCCTTCGCCTCTGGTTATTTCATGTCCTATTTGCTCAGGGCGGTGAATGCCGTGGTCGCACCCGATCTGGTGCGCGATGCCGGACTTACCCCGTCTCAGCTTGGGTTGCTGACGGCGGCCTATCTGGGAGCTTTTGCAATTTTTCAATTGCCGCTTGGTGTTTTTCTGGATCGTTATGGTCCGCGAAAAGTGCAGTCCGCGTTGCTTTGCGTGGCGGGCCTTGGGTGTTTGGCTTTTGCGGCGGCTCCCGGCTTCTTGGGCCTGTTTACCGCGCGCGCGGTCATTGGCCTTGGATTTTCCGCAGGGCTGATGGCCAGCTATAAATCTTCCGCCACCTGGGTTCCCATTGAGCGCCGATCCCTGGTCAACACCGCGATCATGTCCGCTGGCGCCCTGGGCGTCGTGGTCGCTACTCAGCCCACGGAGTATCTTGTCGGTGAAATCGGCTGGCGCGCCGCTTTCATCGTTTTTGCGGCGCTCATCTTCTGTGCCGCGCTTTTCATCTTCGCAGCGGCCCCGCGCGCCGACACCTCTGCCAGCTCAGCCCCCTTGCGCCGTCAGTTCGCCGATATGCTGGCGATCATGCGGTTGCCCCTCTTCCGCCGCGTGGCCCCCTTGCTCGGCCTCACCTCCGGCGTGCAGATTGGCATCCAGACACTGTGGGCTGGTCCGTGGTTTCGCGATGTCATGGGGCTTTCGCGCGAGGGCGTTGCCCAGCATCTCCTGTGGATGGCGCTCTCCTTCATGTGCGGAATTTTCATTGTGGGCGTGATCGCTGACCGGCTGGGGAAGCGCGGCATCAGCCCCATGTCGGTCATGCTCAGCTTCAATGTGATGTATTTCATCGCCCAAGCCATCATTGTGTTTCGTGTTGAATCTCTCATGTTCCCGGCATGGCTCGGCGTGGCCGCTTTCGGACAAGTCGCAATCCTCGCCTTTCCGTGGTTTGCCGCGCGGGTGGGCAAGGATATTGCGGGGCGCTCCAATGCCACGATTAATTTCACCATGTTT
>JANOTU010000177.1:0-8881 GCA_031416515.1 Hyphomicrobiales bacterium | reverse complement strand
CCATGTCGCGCACCACAATGCGGGGCAGGGCGTTTTCGCGCTCCATGCGGATGAGCCAGTTTTTGAGCATGATGAAGCCGACAATGAAACAGCCGGGGCGGTGTGGGATAAGATCGGTCCAGTTTTCCGGGCGGGGATCGGCCAGGGGGGCTGAGACGATCTTGAAATCCTCAGCGCCGCCCAAATTGGTTTTGATGATGAAGCGGTCGCTCCAGTGCTCGGGATCATATTCGGTGCCGGGCACGCGCGCCGCCATCAGCTTGGGCGGCTCGGTGGGGTTGCCTGCGGGAATGGTCCAGACTTCGGATGTGTCGTGGTCGTGAATGTCAATGACGATATAGGCATCGGAATTGGTCTTGCCCACATCGGTAAACATGCCGGTGTCAGCTTCTTCATAGACCAGCCGGTCGGCGGATTGCGGCTGGCCGAGAATGTGGTGGAAGGTTTTGAGCGGGCGGTGGTTTTCGTCTTGAAGGGTGTAGAAATAACTCTTTCCGTCGGCGGCCCAGATGGCGCTGCCGGCGGTGTTCTGGAGAATGTCATTGTGGTCATGGGCGGTGGCCATGTCGCGCAGGCGGAGCTCGTAGAACTCCGAGCCATTGCCATCGAAAGACCAGGCGGCGAGCGCATGATCCGGCGACATGGTGACATTGCCGAAGTGGAAATATTCGCGGCCCTGCGCCAGCTCATTGCCGTCGAGCATAAGCTGTTCCAGCCCGCTCATGTCGCGGGCTCTCCGCGCGTAACGCGGATGCTGGCCGCCGGTGACATAGGAGGAATAATACGTGTACGGACCATCGGGCGCTGGCACCGAGGAATCATCCTCCTTGATGCGGCCCTTCATTTCGGCGAACAGAGTTTCCTGCAGCGCTGCCGTGTCCGCCATCACGGCTTCGTGGTAGGCGTTCTCGCCTTCCAGAAAGGCGCGGATGTCCTGGGGGAGAAGCGCGGGATCGTGCATCACCTCTTGCCAGTTGTCGGCTTTGAGCCAGTGATAATCATCGCGCTTCTCAAACCCGTGGAAGGACTGGGTGCGGGGGCGTTTTTCGGCTGTCGGGGGTTTTGTCATTTATTGTCCGGTTTGAAAGAAAGGGCTGCGCCATTGATGCAGTAACGCTGGCCGGTGGGCTTGGGGCCATCGGGAAACACATGGCCTAAATGACCGCCGCAGGCCTCGCAATGAACTTCGGTGCGCTTCATGAACCAGGAATTGTCCGCCTTCTCGGCCACGGCTTGCTTTGACACAGAGTCATAAAAGCTGGGCCAGCCGGTGCCGGATTCGAATTTGGTGGCGGAGGCAAAAAGTTCTGCGCCGCAGCCAGCGCATACAAACATGCCGGGGCGCTTTTCATGGTTCAGAGGGCTGTTGAAAGCCCGCTCGGTGCCATGCTCACGCAGCACCCGGTAGGCCTCAGGCGAAAGTTCGCCCCGCCATTCGGCATCGGTTTTAACTGTCATTGCACTTGCTCCTTGTCTGGCTGCACCTTAGATGGGGGAAGCGGGCCCGGTTGTGAAGCCATCATCGCTTCAAGCTCTCGTGAAGCAGGGGGCCGCGACAAATTGGCCGCATCGTAAAATCTACGTAACGACACTATATCGTTAAGCATAGGCTCTGGCAAATTTTGCCCGTTTGGGGCAATTGCTTTAGCCTTCTGGATAACATGGTTAACAAAGACATAAAACAGTCAGCGGGAAGTGGCGCTGTTCAGGAACGCGGAGTCCATGTGGATCCGTTCCGGAGCTATGCGCCTGACGTTGGTGCAGCAGTGGTTGGGCCAGCGCCGCCGCTTGATCCCAAAGCCAACGGCAGAGCTGTGCCAAAACTTCAGCCGCTCGCGCCTGCGGATATTGCAGAAACACCGGGTGCTGATGAAGCAGCAGGCGAGCTTGCTCTCTTGCTGCTTGACATGATGTTGACGGGTTCAACGTCGCGCCTGCCGCATGAACGCACCCTTGCCGCCGACACGCTGCTTTTGCTGCTCCCCAGGCTTCCAGCCCGGCACCTTCTGGCCGTGGCCGAGCGCGTGGCAATCATGGAGGCGCCGCCGCCGGTTTTGGTGGCAAACTTGATCCGTGACCCTCGTGCTGAGATCGTCGCACCCCTGCTTGAGCGCTGCATGCACATCACCGATCAGGATCTGATTGTCGCAGCCACTGAAGGCGATGGGTCCAAGCGCCGGATGATGGCGCACCGGCGCATTGTGTCGCCGGTTCTGGCCGATCATCTGATCGCCATTGGCGATGCTTCGACATTGCTGACGCTGGCGCGCAATCCTGGCGCTGAATTTTCATTTGATGCGCTGATGCGCCTGACACACCTCTCCCATGAAACCCGGGCGCTGCTGGTGCCGCTGTCCACCCGCCCTGAGCTTCCTGCCCCGGTTGCGTTTGAGCTCTTTTGGCTGCTGCCGCCGGAGCTCCGGCGCTATATCATGTCGCGCTTTCTGACCGATTCCCAAACCCTTACCCAAATATTGCGGATTGCCAAGACGGCGCAGAATGCCCTCGAGGCCCGGTTCCCGAGCATCGAATTGATTGAATTTGGGGTTGATCTGATAATTGCCGGAGAGCTTGCCGGGGCGGCGGCCCATTTGGCGGAAATTGCCGGCATTCACGCTGATACGGCTATGCGCATTCTGGCCGATGTGGAGGGCGAGCCGCTGGCTGTTCTTCTCAAGGCGCTGGGGTATTCGCGCGCCGCCCTGGCTGAAACCCTGCCCAGACTCGCAAATTCTGGCCACAAAATCCTTCGCCCCGACCGCAATATCATGGAACTGCAAGGCGTATTTGACAGCCTCTCCTTCAATAAGGCGCGGGTGCTTCTGCTCTATTGGGACTGGTTTACCAGAAAAAGCGGACCTTATGTTACCCGCCAGTAATGATTCGGTTGCATTTATCCCGGTTGAATTTGTTTTTATTCAAGGCTAAGCTTTAAAATTGGCTGGATGTTTGGAGATCGCATGGCAGACGAGAAGAATAGTTTGGCGGAACTCGCAGTTGACATCGTGTCTGCCTATGTCGGCAACAATACGGTTCCACAGTCCGATCTGCCGCGCCTGATTGTCGATGTCTATAGCGCTCTGAGGGGCGTGGTGAGCGGCGACGCTGGGGGATCTGCGGCTGGCGATACGCGGCCGGGCTTTGCAGCGCGGAGCCCCATAAATCCTGATCATCTGGTGTGTCTGGAGTGCCACAAGAAATTCAAATCGCTGAAACGGCATTTGCGCACCCATCACGGCCTGTCGCCGGAAGAATACAAGCTGAAGTGGAAACTGCGCGCGAGCGATCCCATGGTGGCGCCGAATTATGCCAAGACCCGCTCTGGACTGGCCAAAAGCATTGGCCTGGGCCAGCGCCGGGCAGACCCTGACGTGCTGGACGAATAAAATTCAGCGATAGACTCTTGCGGATCACCCGCTGGCGATTCATAAGCAGAGCAGGTGATTCGCGGGGGCGGCGGTGATTGCGAAATCCTTAAACACGGCATTCAAGGCGCAACTGGTCGTACCGGAGCAACGCCAGCTCTACGACTACTGGGTTGAGAAGGCGCAGGACCGGGCGATGCCCGAGCGCCGCGATATCAACCCCGCGCATTTTCCAAGGCTTTTGCCCAATATCAGTCTGGTCGATATTGATGCCGCAGGCGGCGAATGCCGGATCCGGCTGGCGGGAACCAGGCTGCGCGATGTCTATGACCGGGAAATCACCGGCCTTCGCGTTGACGATCTCGATCTGGGCTCCAGGCGCGACTATTGGATGGCGGCCTACCGGCGCACCATTGAGGAAGGCAAGCCCACCCAGGGGGTGATCCGCGGCCCCCGCGTGAACAAAGAGCATCTTGTGCAGTATTGGCTCAAGTTGCCGCTGGGCCGCTCAGGCTCCGCGGGCGTCGGCATGTTGTTGTGTCTCGATCATTTTCAGCCAGCCATTGACGACGAAGCACTGCTGCCGCAAGCCATGGCGTGACCCATGAATAAATATTTTATATGCGGTATTGTTTCCTGTAGGAATAATAGCTAAGCCTGTCTCAGAAAAGGAGACCAGCCTGCATGTCAAAAAATATTCCCAACGAAACTGTCCGAAACGCATTCCTCCGGCAACTTGTGGCGATTGGCGGCCATGTGGTTGAAAGCGGGCCTGAGTGGCGCGTTTACAGCGGCGTCAACGACCATTCCCGGCCCGTGGACACGGTCAGCGCGAGCTTGGTTGGCGCGCTGCGCGAGCGGGGTCATCTGGTGAAAAGAGCCGGCGGTGGGCTTGCGCCGCAAGAGCTGGTCCGGGCCGCAAGCGGGCGCTTTTCCGATCAGCGCGTTGCGCCAAGCGAGACCGAGGCTCTGCGCCCTTTCGTCAATGACGCGGAAAGCCCGCTGGCCTGGCTCCGCTCGCGTAAAGACCGGCAGGGCCGCGCCTTGATCTCAGCAGAGCAATATCTGGCGGGCGAGAGGCTGCGGAGCGATTACGAGCGCTCCTGCATGGAGCGGCGCACGACAACCAACTGGGCTGGCCTGGGCATGTCGAACAGTGGCGGCGGCAATATGGCGGCGCTGATATCTGACAGCGCGTTCGATGCCCGCCAAAAAGTTCATGAAGCGCTGGGGTCTGTGGGGCCGGAACTGGCCAGCATCCTGCTCCAGGTCTGTTGTCTCGCAGCCGGTGTTGAACAGGCCGAGCGCATTCTCGATTTGCCGGTGCGGAGCGGCAAGGCGGTGCTCGGCATAGCGCTCACCGGCCTTGCGCGCCATTACGGCTATCTGACCGACAAGCGCCAGGCCGCAGTCAACTGCTGGGGGCTGGATGATTACCGGCCCGCGATACTGGCGGGGGCGCCCTGAAGTGCGGCTCGGGCATCTGCCTTGATGCGCTCGATCATCGAGGCAAAGCCATTGGAGCGTTGCTGCGTCAGGTGATCATTGAGGCCCAGGCCGCGCAGGATGACGGCGGCGTCCGTGCTGAGAATTTCACGGGCCTTGCGGCCTGAGAAGATCATGAAAGCGATGGCCACAAGCCCCTTGACGATGAGGGCGTCGCTGTCACCGGAAAAATGCAAGACCGGATCATCAGCAGGACCCGAGCTGTGCGACACCAGCCAAACCTGGCTGGCGCATCCCCTCACCTTGTTGGCGCTGGTATGCAGGGCCTCACCGAGCGGCGGCAATGCCTTTCCCAGCTCAATGACATGGCGATAACGGTCCTCCCAATCATCAAGAAGCTCGAAGTCAGCTTTAAGGTCATCAATCTGCATAAGAGGACACATAGGCGGTGACGCCGGTGATCTCAACTCTTCTGGCGCCGCACAGGCCCGCGCCATTCGGGGATCAGGTCTTCGAGACGGAGTGTTGACTGGCGGCGGCGGGTGGTGGAGCCGGTGGGCATGGGGTCGGTGGGTTCGGGTGAAGCTTCTGCAGTCCCCAGGAGAAGTTTCAGGCTGTATTTGACCTTGATCTCTATTTTTGTGCCGACGTAAGCGGCGGTTTCACAGAGGACGTACTGGCGCTGGCAGAAGGAGGCGAAATCGGACGCGGGCGGCGCCACACCTGCGACCTCGGGCGGCGAGGGCAGCAGGTACACCACGCCTGTCAGAACCAAGAATGTCCGGAGAATACGCATGGTGGACAACTAGGCCAGGCCGATTGCAGTTGAATAAAATTGCGCTCAGGCATTTGAATCGTGTTTTCATCAAACTCTACGGTTTGCTGAAAGGGTTTGTTAACCCTCGCCAATTCAACCAGTGCGCGAGGTGCGGAAAGGCGATATTAACCGTGTCGGCTGCACTTTGGCGGCGAAGCAAGAGTTTGGGGTTGAATGCGCGACGTGCTTGAGGAAGACGGCCATGGGGTGAGGCCCGCCGCGGTGTTTGCGGTTGCAGCGATTGCTGTGATCAGCGTGGCGGTGCTGCACAACAGCCTGTTCCGACAAGCGGGCGTGGCCCTTCCTGTGACGCATCTTGCCGTTGATGCCCAATCTCCCAGGACGGTGCGGCTGAAACACGATCCGCTGCTGGAGGAGGTGCAACGCCAGCTCCTCGCGGCGGGTTATTACAAGGGGCCGATTGACGGGGTTGCCGGAACCCATGCCCGCGAAGCCATTGAATCCTATCAACATGCCACCGGGATTGCGGTGACAGGAACAGCGACACCGGGTCTGGCCGAGCATATCCGCTATACCCGCGAGATCGCCGAGACCACGTTGTTCACAGGTTCTGTTGAGGCCGACAAGGGGGCTGATGCGCGCGCCAGCATCAGGCGGGTCCAGACCGGACTGGCTGAGCTTGCCTATCGCCCGGGCGCGATCGACGGGCTCATGAGCGAAGACACCCGCAAAGCCATCAGCGCCTTTGAGCGCGACCGCGGGCTGGCCGAGACTGGCGAAATATCGCCAGCACTTCTGGCTGAGTTGGCCAAGCTCAGCGGCCAATCCGAGATGAACCCAAACTGACGCCGCCCCGCCTCAGAAGCGATATCTGGGTGAGCGCCTTTTTGCGGCGCTGGCAGGTGCTGGGGCAGTTTGGCGCGGTGATCCGCAAGGGTGCGGCCGAGGCAGGCAGCGTCTATGTGATCGTCAATCATCTTGACGGCGCATTTCATCTCTTCGGCCCAGCGCCGGGCCCAGCCTTTGACGATGATGGCGAGCGCCGCTGGTTCGAGGAATTGCCATTTCCTGCGACACAGGCCGACATCGACCGGGTGATGGCGCGGCGCATTGCTGCTGATCCCGATATCTGGATTGTGGAAATTGAGGACAAGATAGGGACGGCGGGTCTGAAGGCTTGTGGCGATGGCAGTTGAGTTTTGTTCCACCTGCGGACCGGGCCCTCTCAGCTTCAGCTTTGCGCCTGGCAGATGGTTTTCTCGAACGCCTTCACGACTTCGGCGCGTTGGGCGGTTTCGGCGACGGGTTGCCAGAGCACGGCGAGGCCCCGGGGGTCTTTGGCGCTGACGGTCCAGCCTGTGCTGGTGCGGAGATCATCGGGGGCGAGCTCGGTCAGGACTTCGAGCAGGCTGGGTGCCCGCGTAAGGTTTACCGTGAAGTTGCCAGTGCCCGTCTGTTGGTCATTCAGCGAGTAGATGACCTGGCCTGAGCTTGCATAAACCGTGAAGGTCCAGAAGCCGGGGGGAATCTGGGCGGTGAAGTTCACGCTCGATCTTGAGACATCAAAGGCGCAGGCCCCCAGCACGCTCTGTGTGGGATAGCCGGGAAACAACTGGCGGAGTTCTCTTGTCGGCAAGACGAAGAAGGTGTTGGCGTCCTGGCCCTGGTTGAGCCAGGCGAAGTTGCGCTTCAGCGTGACCGAGGGCAGCAGCAGCACAAAGGCCGCGTGGACCATGACACCCAGGGCGAGGCCTGCGAAAAGCCAGAAAAGGCGACTGAGCATTTAGCACCCGTTCCGTTCTATCGTGAAGAGGGGGGAGGTCACAACAACCTGGCTCGGGGATGACTCGGAGACAGTGTACAGGATCGAGAAGCCGCCGCTTCCGGGCGAGCGCACCCAGTTGCCGCCCGCAGGCCGCGGCGCCACGGTGACCCGCAGAGAACCATCATGTTCGTTGATTGTCGTGTCAGCGGTTATCAGGCCATCGCTGCGCTGATCGGTCTTGCCCGTGGCATAGGCCGCCATGCTCCACCACCCATCCGGGGCAGGGTCCGAGAACAACTCATAGCTGCATGCGGCATCAAGGGGAGCGCCATCGGACGAGCGCTGGGCTGAAAATTCCCGCATCTGGCCTGCCGCCGGCGGCAAGCGCCCGGAAATCAGATAATGCGCAAGCGAATAGGGATTGGCATTGTTGCGGCCAACAAAATCCCAGCTTTGCCAGATGCTGTCAGCATCCGCCGTGGCGGAGCCGTAGTAATCGACCGCCCAGATGGCGCTGGACAAGCCAACAACCGCGCCTGCGACGAGATAGGCTGAACCAATGACAAGACGCATTCAGCCAGCCTAATTGCTAAACAGCGGTTTTTTCTTCCGAGGCGGCTCTGCCTTCTCGGACGATCCAAACAGATTCTCAAGCAGGGTGCGGTTTGGATCAGCCTCTTGCCTGGCCTTGATTGCCGGCTGAGGCTGCGCATCGGGTTTTTGCGCGGCGACGGCTTTTTTCTTGGTCTTCACTTTGGGAGCGTCAAAGAGCTTGAACATGTCATTCAGCACCAGCGCCACATCGCCGGATTCAGTGGCCTCTATGTCGCCTGCGGCCTGATCAGTTTCGTCGGTTGGCGTTTGGGCAATCGTGGTGTCCACGATCGGCGCGTAAGTATCATCGAGGGGAACGCCCGCCAGGGATTTGACGGCCATGCCTTCGTCAGCGACGAGCGTTATGCTTTTCCAGACAGGAGCCGGGATCATGCCGCCGGTTACGCGCTTCATTGGCGTAAAATCATCATTGCCGAACCACACGCCGGTGACACTGTTGGCGGTGTAGCCCACATACCAGGCATCGCGGTAGCCTTGGTTGGTGCCGGTTTTGCCGGCCTGGGGCGCAAAGCCCAGATCAGCCTGGCGCGCGGTTCCCGACTTCACGACTTCCTTCATCATTGAATTGAGCTCGGCGATCTTGTCATAGGGCACGACCTGCGGGGGTGGCTCCGCATCATCGGCGCGGTTGTAAATCACATCGCCATTGGCGCGGCGTATTTCGAGAACGCTGTAAGGGGTGGCCAACCTGCCGCCGCCGGCGAAAGTGGCATAGCCGGTGGTGAGATCAAGCAGCGAGAGCGAGCTGGTGCCCAGCACCATGGGGGCCCAGGTTTCAAGCTCGCCGCGAATGCCAACTTTGTGGGCCGTCTCGACAATGGCCTTGATGCCAACCTTGTGGGGCTGCACGCCGGCAACGCCGCGGCCCATTTCAACCATCAGGCGGACGGGCACGGAGTTATACGAGTGGGC
>JANOTU010000176.1:0-1585 GCA_031416515.1 Hyphomicrobiales bacterium | reverse complement strand
CCTCTGCATCCGAAGCAATTTCACCCCGGGCCACACCTGCCAGCGCTGCGTCGATGGCGGAAAGTTCATCGGCGCTCGCGTGATACACGCCGCTGCGGCGCCGCTCGATTTCGAGCGCGTCTTGCGCCTGCTCTTCCTGGTCTTCTTCTGGCCAGTGGCTGGCGCGGCCAATGATCTCTTTGACGAGGGCGTTCATCGTGGCAGGTTAGCTCAAAGCGAATTCGCCTTCAACACGGTCGCAGGAAGAGGAGTGAGACTGGCTTGATCTTTTAGTTCTTCAGACCCGGCGTGTTGCGACGCTGAAGCTGTTCGCGCAACTTACCTCGCGTGGCGGCGTCCTCGGTGGCTTCACGCTGCCGTTCGACATTGCGGCCCTGCGCGGCGGCCTGGTCAAGGATGAAATCCGTCGATTGAATTAATCCTGCGGCTTCCAGTTCGCGCAGGAAATCGCCAGTGCTGATGAGGCTGACCCTTTCCTCGACAATGGCGCGGCGCTTGGCGACGTTGGTGTCCTCGAACAGCAAAAGCGCCTCGGCGCCCGGGTCGCTGCGCAAAAACCGGTCAAGCGTTTCAATCGCCGCCTGTTCGCCAAGTCCGCGTATCGAACGCCCCTCTTCAAGGCGGCGCTGCTGGTCGATGCCAATGTCGGTCGGAACAATGCGCACTGCGTCAAGGTGGGCGTTGATCCATTCGACAATCTGTCCGGCTCCCGGCGCGCCATGCACCCGCGTGGCTTCGATGTAGACCGCATCCGGAATGCTCACGGCCAGGCCGGGGCGCAGCAGGGTGTCGAGAGCGTCCGCCAGAACCAAGGTGAAAAGCGGCGGCGTGTCGGTGACGATAAGGCTGAAAGGCCGGCTCATGGACGAGCCTTCAGAGCCGCGCGGATGAGTGCCCGCCCCCGGCGTCGCGCGTCAACATTTGGCCCCGCCATCGGCGCAATGGGTGGTCGCAGGCCAAGCTCTCCGAGTGCGCCAAGCACCTGAATGTAATCCTCGAAGCCCCTCTCGCGCAGCGCATGCCATGTGATCTCACCGGCGGCGTATTGGCGGACGAGATTTTCTTTGGCGGCTTCCAGCATGGCGCAATTCCTTTCTTTGATCACGTTGCATCATACCGGTTTCGGGAGGTTGCAAACACAATTTTCCGCTTTTTGATGCTATGCCCTGACTGGAAAAGGGGACGCTAACTTTTATTTTTCCGGGGAGGTTGACCCGGTATTGACGCTGCCGACTCTGGCAACACTGCCGCCATTGTGGACAGTGACCAACTGGATGAGGTTCGCCGGATCAGCGCCTTCGGCAAGGTCGGCGCCCGCGACTGCGGCGTTGACATCGATCTTGACGCGGTTATCCGCGAGAGCCGGGTGGATGATTCCGTGCCTGGGTTTTAAAGACTTCTGCATTTGATTGCCCCACGATTGATCCGCAGATGACGCGGATTTGCGCAGATGAGGAGGATGGGGAAGTGACATTGCTCCTTTGGGCGAACCAAGATGACAGCCAACAATAGTTGAATCGCTTGCGCGACATGTTGGCGCCTTGCTGCCTGGGAGCGTGGGCGTGCTCGCCCGCCCTTTGAACCA
>JANOTU010000175.1:0-4954 GCA_031416515.1 Hyphomicrobiales bacterium | reverse complement strand
GGCCGGGGCGCTTCGCCATGATCATGAAGGATGGCGCGATGTTCCGCGATCCACGGAATTACAAGAAGACGCAGCAACGGGTCGCGGCGCAATGAGCCGGTTTTTCTTCTCGCCTTGCTTCTTCCCCCGCAAGGGGGGAAGGAAGAGGTGTGGGTGCGCTCATGATCGTTGATCCACCACTTTTGGTGATTGGCGCTCCACCGCCTCGACCGGATGCGGCACTCATCGCCGCACTCCGGGACACACCCACCAGCTTCATCGTTGATGCCATGGGCGGCAGTGGTGCCCTTGATTGGCGCATCAAGCCCATTGGAAAAATCATTCCGTTCATTGGCGTCGCCCTCACCTGCGATTGTGGCCCCGCCGACAATCTCGCGCTCGCCGCTGCCGTGGCGCAATGCCAGGCTGGTGATGTGCTGGTGGCAGCGACGGCGGAATTTACGGGGACGGCGGTGGTGGGCGACCTCTTGCTGGGAATTGCCAAGAACAGAGGTGCCGTGGCCTTCGTCACCGACGGGCTGGTGCGCGACGTGAACGACATCGAGGCCCTCGATTTTCCCTCTTACGCCATGGGAGCCACACCCAATTCTCCCGCCCGCAATGGGCCGGGAAGCGTGGGGCTTCCGGTGCAGTGCGGTGGCGCGCAAATTGCCTCGGGCGACATCATCATCGGTGACCGCGACGGTGTGGTCGTGGTGCCGCTGGCCCGCGCCGCAGAAGTCGCCAACAATCTCATTGCCATCCGCGAGGCTGAGGCGAAGCTGCTGGCCAAGGTGCGCTCTGGCTTGCAGGAGGTGGGATTTGTGAACGACATTCTCACCAGCAATCGCGTTTTGCGCAAATGAATGAGGCAACATTCCAGCGTCAAGCCTACAGCGTTCATGCACTGCGCGAGATGGCGCGAAAACGCCTGCCGCGGATGGTGTTTGACCTGGCTGACGGCGCTGCTGGCGATGAGCGCACCATGCGGCGCAACGAGCAGGCCGTGGCTGAGACCGAACTCATTCCCAAAGTGCTCAATGGCGCGCCCACCCGCAAGCAAACCGTTGAACTTTTCGGCCATACGCTAAACTCGCCGATGGCGGCTTCAGGCGCGGGGTTGATGTGGTGAAAGCGCTGGCGCTGGGCGCGCATGCGGTGTCGATTGGCCGCCCGCAGCTTTGGGGGGTTGCAACCGCGGGGGAAGCTGGTGTTCACTGGGTTCTGGAGCTTTACCGCCGCGAGATCGACCGGGCCATGGCGCTGGGCGGCTCGGACGGGATCGCAACGCTCAATCGATCAATCATTTCGCGGCAGCAAGGAGAACGCCCATGAACATCCAGATCAAGAACGGCAACTACCGCAATGATGCCCTTCTCCTGGGCTTCAGCGATTTGAAGAGGCTCAAGACTGAGCGGCCCCTGGTGTTCGAGCGCGGCCAAGGCATTTTCATTTTTGACGAGAACGGCAAGGATTATATCGAGTCGGTCTCGTGCTTTTACTGCGTGTCACTGGGCTTCAGCGAGGAGCGGCTGGTGGAGGCGGCCACACGGCAGATGCGGGCGCTGCCGATGTATTCCTCCGCCATCCACCGCACGGTTCCAGCGGTGATGGAACTCACCGAGCGGCTGGCGAAGCTCTCGCCAATCAAGAATCCGCGCATTTATTTTTCAACGACCGGATCGGAAGCCAATGACCACCTGATGAAGTTCATGTGGTATGGCAATGGTTTTGCGGGCGAGCCGAACCGCCGCAAGATGATTTCGCGGGTCGCCAGCTATCACGGCTCAACCATCGCCACGGCGGCTTTGGGGGGATCACAGGAGTTGCAGGAGAGCTTCGGCATTCCCATGGGCTTTTCCTTGCAAGTCAGTCACCCGAGCTGGCCCAATGCAGCGCTTCCCGGCGAGACAGAAGAAGAATTCACCGACCGCCTCGCTGAGGAACTCGAAGCCATCATCGTCGCGGCGGGGCCGGAGACTGTGGGGGCGATGATCGCTGAGCCGGTGTCGGTCTCATCGGGCATGTTTCCCCCGCCCGCGAGTTACTTCCCGAAGATCACGAAAGTCTTGCGCAAGTATGGCGTACAGCTTTTTATTGACGAGATCGTCACCGGCTTTGGCCGCTCAGGGTCGATGTGGGCAACCGAGGCCATGGGGCTGGAACCTGATTGCATGACCTGCGCCAAAGGTATCTCCGGCGCCTATATGCCGATCGCCGGGATCATCATGGGCGAGGAGTTCAACCGCAGGCTCGACATCGGCAACGAAGTCAAGGGCTGGTTCGCGCATGGGGCCACCCATCATGCCCATGTGGTCTCCGCCGCTGTGGCCAATGAGGTGCTCAATATTTTCGAGGAACGCGATATTCTCGGCCATGTGCGCAGCGTCATGCCGCATTGGAACAAGATGCTCGACAGTTTCCTGGGCCACCCGCTGGTGGTGGGCAACCGCAAATGGGGCCTTGCCGGGGCCATTGAAGTGGCGGCGCCGGGCGCGGCGCGCGGGGGTCCGGCGGCGAGCCTCAAAGTGGGCGGCATCACCAAGGCGGTTTACGAGGCGGGCCTTGAGCACGGCATCATCGTGCGGCCTCTGGCTGGCTGTTTCGTCATGGCCCCGCCGCTCATCATCACTGAAGCTGAAATCACCGAAATCGGCCGCAGGCTCAAGGCGGCGCTCGATTCGGTTCTCAACCATCTGCCAAAATAAGGTTCACACATGCGCAATGTTCTGGGAATTGATGTGGGCGGCACCTTCACCGACTTTGTCGCCTATGATCCGGCGACACAGAAAGTGACTGTCTGGAAGGAACTGTCAACGCCCGGCGATCCGGTCACTGGCATCATCAGCGGCATGGCGCAGCACCCCGCGATTGGCGCGGTTGACAATCTCCGCATCGGCACCACTGTCGCCACCAACGCCATTCTGGAGCGCAAAGGGGCCACCGTCGCCTATGTCACCACCAAGGGCTTCCGTGATGTGCCCTTCATCCAACGGGGCAACCGCAAGTATCATTATGACATGAGCTGGGTGAAGCCCAAGCCTCTGATGAAGCGGCGGCACTGCTTTGAAATACTCGAACGCATCGATTGCTATGGCCAGGTGATTGCCCCGCTTGATGAGGTGGATGTGCGCGCGGTCGCAGCGCAGATTGCGGCGATCCCTGAGATCGAGGCCGTGGCCGTATGCCTGCTGTTTTCCTATCTCAACCCAGCACATGAGCTCCGCATCAAGGAGATTTTCACTGAGATGCTGCCGGGCAAGGCGCTGTCCATCTCTTATGAAGTGCTGCCGAAGTGGAAGGAATATGAGCGCGCCTCCACCACCATCGCGGACGCCTATCTCAAGCCCGTGGTGAGCCGGCAATTGAAGGCCATGCGTGGTCGCCTGAATGAGGCGGGGATCACCGCTCCCGCCGTGATCATCAAATCCAATGGCGGGGAAATGACGCTGGAGGCCGCGTCCGAGTCGCCCGCGCAAATGGTGCTGTCAGGCCCAACCGGCGGCGTTATCGCCAGCCGTTTTGTGGCCGAGCAACTGGGCATCGACCACATGGTCACCATCGACATGGGCGGCACCTCCACCGATGTCTCCACCGTGATCGGCGGCAAGGAGAGTTTCACAACCGCTTTCGAGATCGAATGGGGTGTCCCGATCCAAGTGCCGATGATCGACATCCGCACCATTGGCGCAGGCGGCGGCTCGATTGCCTGGATCGACAAGGGCGGCATGTTGCGGGTGGGGCCGCAGAGCGCGGGGGCAAGGCCGGGGCCTGCCTGTTACGGGCGCGGCGGTGTGGAGGCCACTGTCACCGATGCCAATCTGGTGCTGGGACGCATCAATCCAAAGAACTTCCTTGGCGGGCGCATGACGCTGGATGTGGCCGCCGCGCGCGCGGCGATTTCGACCGTGGCCAAGGCGTTTGCGCAGACGCCGGAGGAGACAGCCCTCGCCATCACCCGCATTGTTGACAACAACATGGTGGGGGCGCTGCGCTCCGTGCTGATCGAGCGCGGTCTCGACCCCCGCGATTTCACGCTGTGCGCTTTCGGCGGGGCGACACCGCTGCATGCCTCGGCGCTGATCCGCGAGATGGGCATCCCCCGCGCCATCGTGCCCATTCATCCCGCGCAATTCTCAGCCTACGGCTTCATAATGACCCAGCCCCGCGTTGACCGGCAACGCACCACGCAGCTCACCTCGCTGCGCTTTGATACAACCCGCGCCAACCGCATCATGGATGAGCTGGTGACCGAGAGCCTGGCTGAGCTTAAAGCGCAAGGCTATGAGCAGGGCATCGAAGTGGTGCGCGCGCTGGAGATGCGCTACCTCGGACAGAATTACGAGTTGGAACTGCCGCTCATAGCACCCCGCTTTGAGGAGGCTGAGATCGGCAACTTGTGGAAGCTCTTCCACGAAACTCACAAGGCGCGTTTTGGTTTCAACAATCCCGGCGACATCATCGAGATCGTCAATTACACGGTCACAGCCGTGGCCCGAACGGCAAAACCTGAGATGACGCGGATCGCCAAAGGCTCAGGCGCGCCAGCACCCACGGAAACCCGGCAAGTCTGGTTCATCGGCGGCCCCCGCGATATTCCAGTCTTCAACCGCAGCGATGTGCTCGCAGGCCATGTGATCCGAGGCCCGGCCCTCATCGAAGAGGCGGCTTCCGTCACCGTGCTGGAGGCCGGACACCGCCTCACCCTGCACGACCACGGCCACATGCTGATTTCGTTGGAAGCTTGATGCAAATGCGCCTGTCAATTACCGCATCGATGGTGTAGCTTTCATGGCTGACATCAGATTGAGAGTAGACCCATGAAAAGGATGTTTTACGTTCGCGCTGTCTGGGACGACGAGGCCAAGGTCTTCTATTCCGAAAGCGATATTTCCGGGTTGCATATCGAAGCCGCCACCATTGCGGACTTTGAAACGGTCATGAACGATAGGGCCGTCGATCTCATCATCGCCTG
>JANOTU010000174.1:0-2096 GCA_031416515.1 Hyphomicrobiales bacterium | reverse complement strand
CTCGCACAGGCTGCCGCCGGTATCGCAGACAAAGTGCTCATACTGGTAGATCTCGCGCGCCTTCTCGATGAAGCCCGGCACATCGCGGAGCGCGGCGATTTCCGCGTCGCGGTGCTGGTTCTGGCGGCGCTGGTACTCCGCAAAGCTCAATCCGCCTGTCGCGGGGTTTCCAGGTTTTCCCAGATAGGTGGACAAGGGGCTCAGATTCTCAAAGGTGATGTTGGAATTGATATGAATGGAATCCGACCGCAGCAGATCGCGCAGGAAAGGCACCCGCATGGCCTCGCGTTTGAAGTTGTCGACGATATGCTCGCCCATGTAACGGGTGCCGATGCGGTAATCGACGGAATACTGAAACCAGCGGCTTTCCTGCAGCAGTTTCGCCAGCGTGGTCTTGCCCACGCCGGACATGCCGAATATGGTGACAGCCTTCGATGTCCACTCCCTGAATTCCGTGCCCGATGAAAAGCGCATGGGCGCTTCCTTAGCCCATGTGCTCCTCAAGTTGGAAGAGCCGATGCGCGAACCTGAAACCTGGTATGAAGCAACAACACTGCGGGGGCCTTTGCGGGCCGCGCTTGTGGGCAACGCGCAGGCCGATACCTGCGTGATCGGCGGCGGTCTGGCGGGGCTGACCACAGCGCTGGAACTGGCGCGGGCGGGAAAATCCGTGGTGCTGCTGGAAGCCAGGCGCCTTGCCTGGGCGGCGTCCGGCCGCAATGGCGGATTTGTCGCCAATGGTTTTGCCGAAGGGCTGGGCGAGATCGCGGCGCGTGTGGGGCTGGACGCCGCCAGGGCCCTGTTCAAACTTTCCTGCGCGGGCACGGAATTTGTGCGCCGCGAATCAACCCCCGCAATCCGCATGGGCGAGGGCTGGCTGGCGGCCAGGCGCTATGACAACGGGGCGAAACTGCAAGCCCAGCGCGATGCCATGGCCGGCGATTACGGCGATGACCGGCAAGTCCTGGACCTTGCAGAAACCCGCGCCAGGCTCAATTCACCGCGCTATTTCCAAAGTCTCCACGATCCTTCCGCATTCCACCTGCACCCCTTGCGCTATGCGTTGTTGATTGCCGACAAGGCTGAAGCGGCTGGTGTGATGCTGCATGAGAATTCGCCGGCGATCGCTGTTGAGAAAAGTTTGGGCGAATGGCGCGTTCGCACCCGTGAAGGCGTGGTCCGAACCCAGCATGTGGTGCATTGTGTGTCAGCGCTGGACCGCCATATCCACGCGCCCACGGGCCGGGCGGTGTTGCCGGTCGCGACCTACATCGCCGTCACCGAGCCGCTGACACAGGATTCAATCCGCACCCGGAGCGCTGTGTCTGATTCGCGCCGGGCTGGAAATTATTTCCGCCTTGTTGATGCGGGCCGCATTCTCTGGGGCGGGGCCATCACCACGCGCGTCAGCGAACCGTGGGGCCTGGCCCCACGCATGAAAGCCGACATGCTGTCAGTCTTCCCGCAATTGGGAAATCCGCGCATTGACCATGCCTGGGCCGGCCTCATGGGCTATGCGCGCCATAAAATGCCGATCATCGGTGGTGACGGCGAGGGCCTCTGGTGGGCCACTGCCTTTGGTGGCCACGGCATGAACACAACAGCGATGGCGGGCATCCTTCTGGCGCGCGCCATTGCCGGCGGCGATGATGAATTCAGGCGGTTCAGCGCCTTCGCGCCGCAATGGGCGGGTGGTGGTTTTGGCCGCGCCGCTGTCCAGGCAAGCTATTGGTGGATGCAGCTCCGCGACCGTCTCGACGAGGCGGGACGCTGAGGGCCTGTCAGGAGATAACAGCTTCGAGTGGCGCGGCCCTTTTTTCAGTTCCGTCATGCCAGCGAAAGCTGGCATCCAGCTATACTGATCCACGCCACAGGCTGTGATTTGACTGCCGCCAGCCAGTTCTCAATCGCCGCAATGGCATCGGGCTTGTTCGCCATGGCTTTCCGGATTTTCATTTTTTATCCGCAGATTGTGGAAGTCTCATCTGCGCCTTTTCTGCGTAATCTGCGGATAAAAAATGAAAACCCGGAAAGCCATGGCGAACAAGCCCGGTGCCATTGTGGCGATTGAGAACTGGCTGGCGGCAGTCAAATCA
>JANOTU010000173.1:0-1993 GCA_031416515.1 Hyphomicrobiales bacterium | reverse complement strand
TCTTTTTGGTATGCGCGTAGACAGGCGCCTGTCCTTTTTACCCTCTCCCTTGGGAGAGGGAGGGGCCCATTGCCCTTGCAATGGGAGGGTGAGGGGACACCGGCCCTGGTTAATTGGCTGCGGTGCCCCCTCATCTTCCCGTCGCAAGAAAGAGCGACGGGCCCCTTCTTCTCCCAAGGGAGAAGAAAAGAAGGCAAGTCAAGCCCGCAAAAAATGTGTGACTCCCTTAGCCTCCCCACAAGGGGGAGGGAGAAGGGCCAGGCCCTAAATGCGATGATTTACTTTTCTTTCTTCTCCCGCAAGGGGAGAAGGAAATGAGTTCCGCCCCTAAAACTGCTCCGGCAAATGATCGCTGCGCACCAGATTTTGGAATTTGGTGAGTGTTGCGTCGAATTGCAGTTCGACAATACCAGTGGGGCCGTGGCGTTGTTTGCCGATGATGACTTCGGCAACGCCCGTCACGCGGTCCATCTCGTCCTGCCAGGTTTGGTGTTCGGGCGTGTTGGGGCGGGGTTCTTTGCGTGTCAGGTAATATTCCTCGCGGTAGATGAAGAGCACCACATCGGCGTCCTGTTCGATTGAGCCGGACTCGCGCAAATCGGCAAGCTGCGGGCGCTTGTCGTCGCGGTTTTCAACCTGGCGCGAAAGTTGGGAGAGGGCGATGATGGGAACGGCCAGTTCCTTGGCCAGGGCTTTCAGCCCCACGGTGATTTCCGAGACTTCCTGCACCCGGCCTTCAGCGGCGCGGCGCGAGGAGCCGGTGAGAAGCTGGAGGTAATCCACAACCACCAGGCCAAGTCCGCGCTGGCGCTTCAAGCGCCGCGCCCGCGCCGCCAGTTGCGCGATGGTGAGGCCGCCGGTGGCGTCGATATAAAGCGGCAGCGATTGCAATTCGCGCGACACTTCGACAATGCGCTGGAATTCATCTTCGGTGATCTTGCCGCGCCGGATGCGCTCAGAGGAAATCTTGGCTTGCTCGGCGATGATGCGGGTAGCCAATTGCTCGGATGACATTTCCAGCGAGAAGAACGCGACAATGCCGCCGTCGAGGGTTTTGACCGAGCCATCCGGCTGATGCTCCGCCTTGTAAGTTCTAGCCACATGGTAGGCGATGTTGGTGCCAAGCGCGGTTTTGCCCATGGCGGGGCGGCCGGCAAGGATGATGAGATCGGAGGACTGAAGCCCGCCCATTTTCTCATCAAGGTCTTTGAGGCCGGATGAGATGCCCGACAAGCCGCCATCGCGCTGATAGGCGCTGGCGGCCATGTCCACGGCATCGGTAAGGGCGCGGCCAAAGGGCTGGAAGCCCTGGCCGTATTTTCCCGTTTCGGCCATTTCGTAAAGCGTTTGCTCGGCGCGCTCGATCAGGTCTTTGGAGGTTTCTTCTACGGGGGTGTCGAAGGACTCGTTCACAAGATCCGTGCCAATGCCGATGAGCTTCCTTCGTTGCGCCAGCTCATAAACCGTGCGGCCATATTCCTCGGCATTGATGATGGTGGTGGCGGCAGCGGCAAGGCGGGCCAGATAGGCGGGGCCGCCAATCTCCTTCAGCGTGGCGTCATTGTCGAAGTAAGTTTTCATGGTCACCGGGCTGGCCAGCTTGCCGGCGCGGATCAGCGTTGAAGCCGCCTCATAGATGCGGGCATGGACGGCTTCGGTGAAATGATCGGGCAGCAGGAAGGATGACACCCGGTCGCAGGCGTCGTTGTTGACGAGGATCGCCCCCAGCAGCGCCTGCTCCGCCTCAAGGTTTTGCGGGGGAGCGCGGTAGGAGTCGTCGGTTGGTCCGGATTCAACCGGTCTGAGATTTGGCTGTGCTGACATGAGGCTGTGTTAACGGTTTGATTCGCATTCGGGGCTGGAATTTACGCTTATGCCCGTTATCCACAAGGAGATTTCTTCCTTTTGGCGCCTTGCTGCCTGGGAGCGCGGGCGTCTCGTCCGCCCTTTGCGTATTTCCGTGACAGGACCTTGTTTACCCCAAATCATGGTC
>JANOTU010000172.1:0-1898 GCA_031416515.1 Hyphomicrobiales bacterium | reverse complement strand
ATCCAGCGCCATGGCAAGAGCGGAATAGCCGGTGAAGGTGCCGATTTCGAGTATGCGTTTTGCCCCCATGAGCTTGACAAGAAGCGCCATGAAAGCCCCCTGCTCCGGGCCAATCTGCCAGGAGGCATTGCCGCCGAGCCTGGCGGTCTCTTCGCGCAGCTCTTGCAGTATCTCTGGCTCGCGGTAGGCATGGGCGGCGTAATAGTCGTAGAGCGGGCCGGTGAGGCCGATGGTTTTTCCGGTCATGATTCAGACTTTCCTTTGCACGAAACGTTGATAGAGCCAGCCCACGCCCACAAGGCAGAGGCCAAGGCCGATGAACGAGGCGATGCGGTAGAGGCCTTCGAGGCTGGACATATCCCACAGGAATACTTTCAAGATCACCAGCACGATGACGCCGAGTCCGGCATAACGGATATATTGCCGCGAAAAGCGCAGGCCTGCGATAAACAGGGCCAGGGCGAAGGCGAGCCACACCACGGAATAGGCGTAGCTTTCCGCCACCGTTTCCGAATGCGCCACAAGGACATGCCCCTGGAACACGCGCTTGGTTTCGAGTGTCACGTAGACAAAGGCAAGCAGCAGCGCCAGAAATCCGGCGATGGGCTTCAGGGCTTGCCAGCCCAGCACCTCAAGTTTCCGCGCGATGAGGCCGATCAACAGCACGGGTGCGAGATAGGCCAGCAGCAGCGCGTTGAAGACGATGTTGCCGGGCACCGGCGCCTCGGTCACCACGGGATTGAGGGCGACAAGGCTGAGCAGAACGATTGCCGCGCCAGAGGCGAGGAGGAGAACGCGGGCACCCCATGTTGCGATGAAGGAGGAGAAGAGCTGTTGGCGGTGCATGAGGCCGTAAGCCGCTCCTGCCCAGGTCAGGATATGGGCTGACATTTCGAGGAATTGCGGCTCGTCATAGGTGATGCCACCACTGATCAGCACACGGAGTTCCAGCGCCACCAGCGAGATGACAAGGCCAAGGCTCACGCCTTCCAATGTGATGGCCGAACGGATGTGGCCCGCGGCTTTCAGCACTTTGCTGGCAAGCAGGAATAATATGACGGGAACGCCGTAGCCATAGAGCGGCCAATGCTGGCCCCATGGCAGGCTGCGGTCTGCGGTCCAGAGTTCGCGCGACACGAACAGGCGCAAGGCCGCGAGCGAGCCGAGGCTGGCAGCGATGGGGCCTTGCAAGTTGACACGCATGCGCCCAGCGAGGAGCGCAAAACCCAGCGCCAATCCGGCAATGCCCAAAGTGAGCCAGACATCGTCCAGCATCCGGTCAAGGCTGAACAGCAGGATGAGGGCGGCACCGATGGAGAGAAAGCCCGATGCGAGATTGGCTTCCGGCTCATCATGGCGCGCGCGCCCCAGCCATGCCGCGCCCAGCAGCAGGGCTGCGAACACCGCGGCGATCAGCGCCCATAATTCAGGGCTGAACAAGACATCAACCCTGGCCCAGGCGCCGCCGATGAAGAGCATGGGCGAGAGACCGCCGGCCAGCCCCCAATAGCGCGGACGCGCCTGCCATAGCGCGCCGAAGCAGCCCGCCAGCGTGAACACCAGCGCTGACGCCAGCATGATATCCAGAAAGCGTTGCGCAGCAACGCCGGGCACCGAGGACCACAAGCCGCGCTCATCCATGGCGACATCATGAATGGCGACATCGCTCCACAGCATCAGCACGAGGAAGGAGAGCAGGCTGGCGACGCCGGTGGCCCACGAGATTTTTTCATTGCGCCAGGCAATGAAGATGAGACCCGCCATGTTGGCGAAGAACAAGACAAGGGCCAGATCATCATGGTTGCTGGCCTGCACCAGCGCCATGAGAAGGAAGGCCTCAACGCCAAGGCCGACAAGGCCGATGGCCGGAGGCGCCCCGCGAAGCCCGTAGAACGCGA
>JANOTU010000171.1:0-4545 GCA_031416515.1 Hyphomicrobiales bacterium | reverse complement strand
GCCCCATGGCCCATTTGTGGCAACAGCCGCAGCCGGGATCGCGGTAGACGGTCATGGCGGGAAGGCCAGCGCGGGCAGGCACCGTGCAAGCCAGCAATCCGCAGGCCGCAGTGAGAACGTCTCTTCTGGTTATCATGATGAGCACTCCTGTGCGCACCACTTTACACGTAAGGTGCCCAATACGCCACTGACTCGCGCAAGGCCGTGACCACGCTGCGATCAGTGGGTTCCCTTTCGCGGAAGGCCAGTTCGAGGCAGAGTTCGTTGCCGGTGCTGCCGCCTGCGGTGATGGCGGCCAGCAGCTTTTCCGGGGTGATGCGGCCATCGTTGTTGTACTGCGCGGTGAAGGGCCAGTGGCCGCCCTTGTTCATGGTGCTCTGCTTGATGTGGATGATGGGGGACTGCGCGGCAAAAGTGTTGGCCCAGGCATAGGGGTCGACATCGGCGGGGTTGGGCGAGGCGATGTCGCCGTGGTCGATGTCGATCATGGGCCTCAGGGGAATGGGCAATTGGGCGGCGTTGATCCAGTCTTGCAGCTCTTGCGTGGCTGCAAGGGTGTGGCCAAGCTCGCGGCCCACCGACATGGGCTCCCAGAACAGCCAGGCGAGACTGCGGCGCTGGGCGTGTTCAGCCACCTCGCGCCAGCAATCAAGGGCTATTGCCTTGAGCATGCCGCGGCGCATGGGATCATCATAGTCCTTGAAGGTGAAGATGCCGAACTGGGTGCCGATCGCCGGGCAATCCAGATCGGCGGCGATATCGGCCAGCCCCTTGAACCACGCGACATAATAGGCGCGCACCTCGCCATCAGGGTGGGCGAAGTGGTTGAGCCTGCCATAGGGGCCGGTCATCATCGAGGTGATTTTTGCTCGTTTGGAAGCGCAGGCTTTCGCCATGCGGCCGGTCAACCGCTTCACCGTGGAGGCGTTCCACGAGGGATTGATGAACTCATGCACCAGCTGAATGTTCTGGGCACCAATCTCATCGGTCAGCACACTGATGACATCCTCCGGCTCAGCGAAGCGATTGACCAGCGGGTTGGTGTTGACGGACAACGTGAAGCTCATTTTGCACAACCCCACACCCTCACCCTGAGGCGCGAGACCGTAGCCACGCCTCGAAGGGCTGGTGCGGCTGAAACAGTCCTTCGAGGCTCGCGCAAGGGCGCGAGCACCTCAGGAGGAGGAATAAGGATGGAGTTGGTCATGTTCATATTGCGCTGCACAATCGAATTCAGTTGACGTCGCCACCATAAATGAAAAATATTGCACCTCAAGAAAAAATATTCATACAGGGATTACGAGGGATTACATATTATCCTCTGTCCATACAATTGCCACATGAAGAAGATTACCTGGAGCATCGAAAAAAACCGAACGCTGAAAGCAGACAAGCACAGGTCTATCTGTTTTGAAGACATTGTCGCTGTTCTTGAGACCGGAGACTACCTCGCGGATATTGAGCATCCAAACCACGACAAGTATTCGCATCAACGCATGTTTGTCGTTCTGGTCAATGATTATGTTTACGGCGTTCCTTATGTCGAAACTTCGGAGGAAATATTCCTCAAAACAGCGTTCCAGAGTCGTCGTCTTAAAAATACTTATCTAACTGGTGAATCCAATGACAAATAAACCTCATGCAATGACTGAAGCCGAAGAACTGGCTTTCATGGAAGATTTGGAGAACAGCCCACATCCACTGGTGAGCGTACTGACCCCAGAGCGCAGGGCTGAAGTTGCCAAAATAGCCCGTGCCACCATCAATGATGAACGCTTCAAAGTATCATTGCGTATACCGAGAGGCGACCTGACACGCCTCAAGTCCCGCGCCCTCCAGGAGGGTATACCATATCAAACCTTGATTAACTCCATCATTCACAAATACGTCACCAGCTGAAGCTCCAAACCGCAGTCACCGAGGAAGAAGCTCGGCGCTCGCACCCCAGGATGAGGATGGGGGCCCTGCACACTGGCCATATTGCGCTGCACAATCGAATTCAGTTGACTTCACCCGCATAAATGAAAAATATTGCACCTCAAGCAAAAAAATTCATACAGGGTTGGCGCTGGTGGATCGTCTGAACACAGCATTGCAGTTTGACGGGGAGGCGGCGCTGGCGGCGCGCGCCGCCTGGCTGCATTTTGCCGGCGGCAAAACCCAAGGCGAGGTGGCGGAACTGCTCGGCATCGCCAACACCAAGTCGCACCGGCTGATCGCGCGCGCCAGGAGCGACGGCTTGATCCGGGTGTTTGTCGAAGGCCCGATTGCGGGCTGCATCGAGCTTGAGGAGAAGCTCAAAGCCCTGTTCGGCCTCAAGCATTGCGAAGTGGTGCCCAATATTGATGAAGGGGCGCTGCCGCTGCGCACCCTTGGCATGGCGGGCGCGCGGTATATCCGTACACTGATGGAAAATGCCCGGCATGAGTTGATCGGCATTGGCCATGGCCGCACCCTGGCCGCAGCCATTGACATGCTGCCGGGGATGGCTGCCAGCAAGGTGAAATTTGTCTCCCTGCTGGGTGGCCTCACCCGGCGCTTTGCTGCCAGCCCCTTTGATGTGATCCACAGGCTCGCGGAGCGCACGGGGGCTGAGGCTTATGTCATGCCGGTGCCGTTTTTCGCCAACACGGTGAAGGACCGCCAGGTTCTTGAAGCGCAGTTCGGTGTGTCCGATGTGATCGCCATGACGCGCGAGGCCTCGCTTTATATCGCCGGGATCGGTGAAATTGATGCCAGGAGTTTTATCGCTTCAGGGGGCATGATTGATGATGCCGACATTGCGGCGATCCGGGCAACCGGGGCGTGCGCCGAGATGCTTGGCCATTTCTTCCGCGCCGATGGCGCGCACGCGCCCAATGCCGTATCCGACCGCGCCATGGCGCCGCGCATTGAGGATTTGCAATCGCACAGAATCGTCGCCCTTGCCGGCGGCACATCCAAGACAGAGGCTGTCCGCGCCATGCTTTGCAGCGGTCTTGTTTTCGGCCTGATCACCGACGAGGCGACCGCGCGTCGGCTTGCAAACGAAAAACCGGCGCGAGGCCGGGCCAAGAAGAACGGAAAAACCGCAACCGGCTAAACAACGATCAACCATAATGGAGAACCCAAACCATGTTTGACAAGAAAAAGGACTTATTTGATGCTTTCGTAAAGCAGCAAATGAGCCGCCGCGAATTGTTCCAGGCTTCGGCCAAACTCGGCCTCGGCGCTGCCGCCACGGGCATGCTGCTCAACCAGGCGCAGACCAGCGCCATGGCCGCTGATTTCGACTGGATGAAGCACAAGGGCGCCAAGCTCAAGCTGCTGCTCAACAAGCACCCCTACGCCGATGCGATGATCGCCAATATCGAGGCTTTCAAGACCATGACCGGCATGGATGTCACCTACGACATTTTCGCCGAAGACGTTTACTTCGACAAGGTCACCGCGGCGCTATCGTCGGGTTCCACCGAATATGACGCCTTCATGACCGGCGCCTACATGACTTGGACCTATGGTCCGGCAGGCTGGATCACCGATCTCAATGAATACATCAAAGATCCGGCCAAGACCCATCCCGGCTACAACTGGGAAGACGTGCTGCCCGGCCTGCGCGCCTCCACGTCGTGGAACGGCGTTCCCGGCGGCGAGCTCGGCTCCGCTGATGCCAAGCAATGGTGCATTCCGTGGGGCTATGAGCTCAACAACATCTCCTATAACCAGAAGATGTTCGAGAAGGCCGGGGTTCAGGTGCCAACCAATCTGGGCGAAATGGTTGAAGCCGCAGCCAAGCTCAAGGCCAATCTCGGGGGGCCATACGGCATTGGTGTGCGCGGTTCCAGATCATGGGCTTCGATCCATCCAGGCTTCCTCTCAGGCTATGCGAATTTTGGCGAGAAGGACTTCAATGTCGCTGACGGCAAGCTCAAGGCCGCGATGAACTCGGCCGGCTCCAAGGCCTTCCATAAAGACTGGGTAAAGATGATCCAGGATTCAGGGGCCAAGGATTGGTCAACCCATACCTGGTATCAGGTTGGCACCGATCTGGGCGCTGGCGCATCCGCCATGATTTTCGACGCAGATATCCTAGGCTACTTCATGAACGGCGGCGACAACAAGGAGAAGGGCAATATCGGCTACGCGCCGTTTGCCGCCAATCCGGCAGCCAAGGCGCCAACGCCAAACGTCTGGATCTGGTCACTGGCCATGAACGCCGCCGGTGTGCAGAAAGACGCCGCCTGGTATTTCATGCAGTGGGCTTCGTCCACCGAGCATGGCATGTTTGGCGCCCAGAAGATGGATTTCGTCAACCCGGTCCGCGCTTCGGTCTGGAAAGACGAGATTTTCCGCAAGCGCATCGACACAGCCTATCCGGGCTATCTCAACCAGCATGATGTCTCGGCCCCGGGTGCCAAGATCTACTTCACCGCCCAGCCCCTGTTCTTCGACCTCACCACCCAGTGGTCGGAGACCTTGCAGAAGATGGTGGCCAAGGAAGTCCCCATCGACGAAGGCCTCGATGCCATGGCGGCCGATATTGACAAGAAGCTGGCGGAAGCCGGT
>JANOTU010000170.1:0-3944 GCA_031416515.1 Hyphomicrobiales bacterium | reverse complement strand
TCACGGCGCGCGGCTCCTGGTCTGAGCGCGTGGACGGCATCGACGCAGGCGCTGACGACTATCTGCCCAAGCCCTTCCGCATGGAGGAATTGCTGGCCAGACTCCGAGCCCTGGTCAGGCGCTCCTCGGGGCGCGCCCAGCCTGCCATTGAAATTGCCGGCGTCATGCTGGATCCGCGCAACCGGAAGGTGAGCGTGGGTGGCGTGCCGGTCACCTTGACCCCGCTGGAATTTCGGCTGTTGAGCTATTTGTTCCATAACCGCGGGCGGGTCATTTCACTCAGCGAACTCAGCGAAAACCTCTACTCGCACGACAACGAGCGCGATCCCAATGCCGTGGAGGCCGTGATCGCGCGGCTGCGCCGCAAGCTCAAGGCCGATGTGATCGAAACCCGGCGCGGCTTTGGCTATGCTGTGGCCCTGAGCCCTTCCTGATGCTTAGATCATTGCGCCTCCGGCTGTTTGCTGCGGCAGCGGTCTCGATTGCCTTTGCGCTGTTCCTGACCGGCCTGGCGATTGTGCAATTGTTCGAGCGACAGGTGCGCGACCAGGTGCGGAGCGATATCGACAATCATCTCCTGCAGCTTGCCGGAACCGTCGAAATCGCCGCTGATGGCACTGTGACAGCGGGGCAAGCCCTCGCCGATCCGCGGTTTTCCGAGCCTTATGGCGGGCGCTATTGGCGCATTGATTTTGAAGTGCTCCCTGGCCAGCCGCCGCGCGAGCCGGTGCGCTCGCCGTCGCTATGGGATTCTGACGTCGATCTTGTGGCCGGCACCGGGCCGGATGGCGAGGCGGTGATCTTTTCCAGCCGGAAAATATCAATTGACAACGCTGGCAAGCCCTTGGGCCTGGTGCTGATCATGGCAGTGCATGAAGATGAAGTGCTCCACCCCCTTGGCCAGTTGCGCGACCAGTTGACTGTGGCGCTCACCCTGATTGGCGTCGTGCTGTCGGTCGGGGCCTGGCTGCAGGTGAGTATCGGTCTCAGGCCGCTCAAGACCTTGCGCCAGCAGCTTTCCACTGTGAGATCCGGCGCATCAGACCAGCTTCCGGGGCCGTTTCCCGCGGAAGTGGCGCCCCTTGCCGGAGAACTGAACAGTCTGCTCGACATGCAGGCAAAATCGCTGGAGCGGGCCAGGCGCCGGGCAGGCGATCTTGCCCACGGGCTCAAAACTCCTTTGACCGTGCTTTCGGCCATCACCCGGGACATCCGCAAACATGGCCTCTCAACCCAGGCCGATGATGTCGATGAACAGGCTGAAGCCATGCGGCGGCATGTCGAACGCGCCCTGGCCCGGGCCCGGCTTTCAACCGGCAGGGGCCATGGCCTGGTTCCGCTTTATCCCGCCGCTGAAAAGGTCATCGCCACATTGCGGCGGCTTCCCAAGGGCGATGAAATTGCGTGGACTCTCAATGCCGCAACCGACTCCACCATCCCACTCGACCCCGGCGATCTCACCGAGCTTCTTGGCAATCTGCTTGATAATGCGCGGAAATGGGCAAAATCCCGCATCAGCCTGGCTTATACCGGATCATTTCTCAGCATTGAGGATGATGGCCCCGGCGTGACCGACGCCGAGCTTGGCCAAATCAGCGCCCGCGGCCAGAAGCTTGATGAAACCAAGCAGGGCTCTGGCCTGGGCCTCTCCATCGTTGAGGATATTGCCGACACTTACGGCCTCAAGATCGCCTACAGCCGCTCGGCGCTGGGCGGCCTCAAGGTTGAAATCCGCATCTGACTTGCATTCGCCGCCCGATTTTGCTTAAACCCGCCCGCATAAGCCGCCTGGCCTGTAAAGGGCATGCCATGGCGGCTTCTCCATGCTTTGAAAGGATAAAAGCCAAATGCCCAAGATGAAGACCAAATCCTCTGCCAAAAAGCGGTTCAAGGTGACCGCGTCTGGCAAGATTCGCGGCGGTCAGGCCGGCAAACGCCACGGCATGATCAAGCGCACCAAGAAACAAATTCGCAACCAGCGTGGCACCACGATACTCTCCCCCGGCGACGCCGGGTTGGTGCGTATCCACATGCCTTACGCGCGCTAGAACGGGGAGGACACCATGCCACGTTCAAAAGGCGGCACAGTCGCCCGCAAAGCGCACAAGAAGGTTCTGAAAAAAGCCAAGGGCTATTTCAGCCGCCGCAAGAATGTCTTCCGCGTCGCTGTGCAAGCGGTGGAGAAGGCCGAGCAATATGGCTACCGCGACCGCCGCACCAAAAAGCGCAATTTCCGCGCGCTTTGGATTCAGCGCATCAATGCGGGAGCGCGTGAGTTGGGACTGACCTATGGCCGATTTATCTTTGGTCTGGCCAAGGCCGGCATCGAAGTGGACCGCAAGGTCCTCGCCGATCTCGCCGTGCATGATCCCCAGGGCTTCGCGGCTCTCGTTGAAAAAGCAAAAGCCGCGCAATAGCGGGTTAGGGATAGCTTGGCCGGGCAAACAGGTTGCAAAGTTGCAGCCCTGCCCGGCCTTTTGATTCTGAGGACATGATGAGCTTGGAGAGCGAAATACTGGACCAGGTCGCCAGCGCTGCTGATGAAGCAAAGCTCGAAGCCTTGCGCGTGGGCACACTTGGCAAGAAGGGGTCGATCTCCGAGCGGATGAAATCATTGGGGGCCATGAGCGCTGTCGAACGCAAAGAAGCCGGGGCTGCGCTCAATCTCCTCAAAGACAAAGTCACCGAGGCCATTGCCGCGCGAAAATCAGCGCTTCAGGAAGCAGCGCTGGAGGCGCGACTTGGCGCAGAGCGCATTGATGTAACACTTCCCGTCCGCCCGCAGATGCTGGGCACGGTGCATCCCGTCTCCCAGGTCTGGGAAGAAGTGGTGCAGATTTTCGGCGATCTTGGATTTGCCGTGGCCGAGGGTCCGCATATCGAAGACGACTTCCACAATTTCACGGCGCTCAATATTCCCCCTGAGCATCCAGCGCGTCAGGAGCACGACACGTTCTATTTCAACGAAAAGCCCGATGGCTCCCGCATGGTGCTGCGCACCCACACCAGTCCGGTGCAAATTCGGACCATGCTTACAACAAAGCCCCCCATCCGCATCATAGCACCAGGCCGCACCTTCCGCTGTGATTCGGATATGACGCACACGCCCATGTTCAACCAGATCGAAGCCCTGGTCATTGATGAGGTCACCCATCTGGGCCATTTGAAATGGGTTCTCGCCGAATTCTGCAAGGCCTTCTTTGAAGTCGATGATGTGAAAATGCGCTTCCGCGCCTCGCATTTTCCCTTCACCGAGCCATCCATGGAAGTGGACATCAACTGCTCGTGGGAAGGCGGCCAGGTGAAAATCGGGCAAGGCTCATCATGGCTGGAGATTCTGGGCAGCGGCATGGTGCATCCTGCGGTGATCAAGGCAGGTGGCCTCGATCCGGATAAGTATCAAGGCTACGCCTTCGGCATGGGCCTCGACCGCATCGCCATGCTGAAGTACGGCATCCCGGATTTACGCGCGTTTTTTGAAGCCGACCTGCGCTGGCTGCGGCACTACGGCTTCAGGGCCCTGCAAGTACCGACACTGGCGGGAGGGTTGAGCTGATGGTATCAAGACCCATGGCCGCCAACCAATCCCTGTATAACCACGATTTCTACGCCTGGGCCAATGAACAGGCGAAGCTGCTGCGCGAAGGCAAGATCGAGCAGGCGGACATTCCCAATATCGCCGAGGAGATCGAAAGCATGGGGCGGAGCGAGCGCCGAGAATTGATCAGCAGGCTGACGGTCCTGCTGCTGCATCTTCTCAAGTGGAGATATCAGCCCGGCCTGCGGGGCAATATCTGGAAAATTTCTATCCGCGGGCAGAGGCGCCGGGCGTTGGGGCATCTTGACGAGAACTCCAGCCTGAAAGCTTCTCTGGATGAAATCATGCGCGTTGCGTATGATGATGCGGTAGGCGATGCCGAACTGCAAACTGGTCTGGAGCGGGG
>JANOTU010000169.1:0-2718 GCA_031416515.1 Hyphomicrobiales bacterium | reverse complement strand
GCGGCGCAGCAGGGGCTGCTGCCCGTATCGCCGATCGCATGACAGCGCGCGCAATTGGTTTCAACGAGTTGCCGCCCCTTGGTTATGGTGATTTCTTCGGCTTTGGCTGCGAAAGACGTCAATATCGCGCAAAGGAGGGTGATCGGCTGGAGAAATTTCATGAGTGCACCCCACGCGGATTGGGGACAGAGCGCCTTGATCCTGATCAAGAAACTTCAATCGGCTCTCACTCGCACATAAGATCCTGGCGCATCCTCGATAATTTCAAGCTTGCCACTGCCGGGCCTGGGCGCTGCAATCTTCTTTCCAGAACGCTTGGAAATCCACGCCAGCCAGTCTGGCCACCATGAGCCTGGATGCTCTGTGGCGCCTTCAAGCCATTCCTCCACCGTCGCAGCTTTTTTGGGGTTGGTCCAATATTGGTATTTCCCGGCCTCGGGGGGATTGACCACGCCTGCCACATGGCCGGAGCCAGACACCACCAGCCTGGTTTCCCCGCCCATGTATCTTGCCACCCGGAATACTGAGGCGAGCGGGGCGATATGGTCCTCGCGCGCCGCCAGATTGTAGATCGGCGCTTTCACTTTCTTTAAATCAATGGGGACATTGTCGAGCACCATTTTGCCCTGTGAGAGCTTGTTGTGCATGTAGCATTCGCGCAAATAAAACGAGTGAACTCCGGCGGGCATCCGGGTTGAATCGGAATTCCAGTAGAGCAGGTCAAAAGGCAGAGGGTCTTTGCCCAGCATGTAGTTGTTCACCACATAGGACCAAATGAGATCATTGGAGCGTAGGAGGTTGAAGGCATCCGCCATGCGGTTTCCCGGCAGATAACCCTTGTCGGCCATGCGGTCTTCAATCCATTTGACCTGTTCCTCATCGACATAGACGAGGAGATCGCCAGCCTTCTCAAAATCAACCTGAGTGGTGAAGAAGGTGGCGGAGTTGATGCGGACATCGCCGCGCGCGGCCATGTAGCCCATCGATGCGGCAGTGAGTGTGCCGCCCACGCAGTAGCCGATGACGGTCACCTTTTCGGCCGCCGTTGCATCCTGCGCGGCCTGCACAGCGGCGAGGAAGCCCTCGCGCATGTAATCGGAAAAACTCTTGCGCCCTTGGCGTTCGTCGGCATTGACCCAGGAGACCACGAAAACGGTCAGGCCTTGTTCCACCGCCCAGCGCACGAATGACTTTTTCGGGTTGAGATCGAGAATATAAAACTTGTTGATCCAGGGTGGAATGATCAGCAGCGGAATTTGATGGGCCTCGGGCGTGGTCGGTTCATATTGGATGAGCTCAAACGATTCATTGCGAAACACCACTTTGCCAGGCGTCATGGCGATGTTGCGGCCGATCTCAAAAGCGGTGGTGTCGGACTGCTTGATGCGCAAATGCCCGCCTCCGGCTTTCAAATCCGCTTCGAGATGCTTCATGCCCTCAATCAGATTGGCGCCGTTGCTGGCCAGTGTGGTGCGCAGGACTTCCGGATTGGTGAACGCAAAATTGGAAGGAGACAGCGCGTTGGCGATCTGCTCGACATAAAAACGCGCCTTCAGCCGCGTGTGGTCATCCAGCCCCTCGGCATTCTTGACCAGATCCTGCGCCCAATTGGTGGAGACAAGATAGAGCTGCTTGAGAAAATCAAAAACCGCGTGTTCCTGCCAATCCTTGTCCTTGAAGCGCTTGTCGGTGCGGGCGGGGGCCGCCACCGGCTCAGGCGGCTTTTCACCAAGGACGCGGGCCCAGGAATTCTGCCAAATCTGGGTGTAGTTGCCCCACAATTTCATCTGAGCATCCATCAGCTTCTGCGGATCCGCCATATAGGCCTGCGCCACGGCGCCAAGCGTTTTGGTCACCTGATCAATCGGCGTCGCCTGCGTCTCCGCCTGCGCCAATTCAGGTCGCTCCGCCACTTTGCGCGCAATGGCGGCAGCATGTTCAAAAACAGCCGCCATATTCGCCGCGAACTTGGCGGGGTCAGCGACGGTGTATTCGGCAGGTGGGGTTTTGGCAGGTTCGGTCATTCGGGCGCTCTAGTGTTGTTTAACCCACTTTAATCGCCTGTTCTGTAAACGCAAACCTGAATCGTGTGGCGTGAACCTTTCACGCCGCGCGTGTCGCTGGGTGCTCGAGGCTGCTCCGCGCCCTGAACGTGAGCCGCACTTCGACAGCCTTATCGAGCTTGCCAAGAATGGCGATCATGCGGTCAAGGGTGAAACGGCGGAGCTGGGTGTTGCGGATGCGGGAAAACTCGGAATGCGCGACACCAGTCACCAATTCGGCATCGCGGGTGGACAACTTCCGGGCGTCGAGAATGCGGATGATCCTGGCGGCGACAATGCCGCGGGCCTGCTCAAGGTCGGCGTTGGGACGGCCCAGATCGCGGTAGACATTGCCACTGCCGCGCACCGGTTCAATACTTCCCTTGCAGGCGGATTTGATCCAGGAAATACGCCTGATGTCTCCAAATAGCCAGTGTGTTTTGATCTGCTTGACTTCCGCTTCAGTCCTTCTATCTTCATCCCAGTTCAGCGCGTTCGCCCGCGCGGGAGAGACTGGTTTGATCCAGCGCCGAAGGAGCAACCGCCCCGGAAACTCTCAGGCAAACGGACCGCGAGGGCGATATGAACTCTGGAGAGCAGCGGGCCGGTTGGTTCGCTCACCGAAGGAGCAAAAACTCTCAGGTTTATGACAGAGGGGGCAGGTTCGGCGACATGG
>JANOTU010000168.1:0-6495 GCA_031416515.1 Hyphomicrobiales bacterium | reverse complement strand
CATGCCGCATCCCAAGCTCGGAGAGGAAGTCGCTGCTGCCGTTGTCCTGCGCGAAGGCCACACCGCGACCGAGCGCGATATCCGCGATTTCGCGGCGAGCCGCATGGCGGACTTCAAGGTGCCAAAGCGCGTCATCATTCTCGAAGAAATTCCGAAGGGCGCAACCGGCAAGCTGCAGCGCATCGGGCTTGCCGAAAAGCTTGGCCTTTCGCCGCAATGAAGATCTGCATCTTCGGCGCGGGCGCCATCGGCGGATACATGGGCGCAAAGCTCGCGCAGGCCGGGATGGAGTTAAGCCTCGTGGCGCGGGGGCCGCATCTGGCGGCGATGCAGGCGGGTGGCCTCACACTCAAGCAGGGCGGCGAGACATTTGTGGTGCGGCCAAGGGTTACGGATCGCCCCGAAGACCTGGGCGTTCAGGATTTCATCATTGTCGCCCTCAAGGCCCATGCGGTGACCGGCGTCACCCAGGCTTTGCAGCCGCTCATCGGGCCCGACACAACAATCCTCTTCGCACAGAATGGTTTGCCCTGGTGGTATTTCTACAAATCTGGCGGCGCATTTGAAAACCGCCGGGTCGAGAGCGTCGATCCCGGCGGTCTCATCTGGAAAACCCTTGGGCCTGAACGCGTCCTTGGCTGCGTGGTCTGGCAGGCGGCTGAGATCGAAGCGCCGGGTGTCATCGCCCATCACTACGGCGACCGCATGCCCATTGGCGAGCCATCAGGCGAAAGAAGCGGGCGCGCTGTTCGCCTGAGCAAGCTGCTCACCTCGGCTGGCATCAAGAGCCCGGTGCGCGAGAATTTGCGCAGTGAAATCTGGCTCAAGCTGTGGGGAAACTTGAGCTTCAATCCCGTCAGCGTGCTGACCAATGGCACGCTGGTCGATCTGGCGACTGACGCGGGAACCCGGCGCGTGCTTCGCGCGTTGATGGAAGAAGCGCAAGCGGTGGGTCAGGCCCTGGGGGTCAGCTTCACTGTTGGCATTGACGAACGCATCGATATGGCCGCCAAGGTGGGGGCTCACCGCACCTCGATGCTTCAGGACGTGGAGGCGGGCCGCCCGACCGAGCTTGACGCCCTGCTTGGCGCGGTTATTGAACTTGGCAAAATGACCGACAGTGCAACACCGGCCATGCAAATGATATATGATCTGACCAAATTCCATTCGCGGAGAAAACCCCATGCGCCTTGATGATGAAAAACCCAGCGGCAATGTTGAAGACCGGCGCGGCCAGGGCGGCATGGGCGGTGGCTTCGGTTTCCCACGCGGCGGCGGCGGCCGCATCAACCTGCCGATGGGCGGGCGCGGCGGCGGCTTCAGTCTCAAGACCATCATCATGCTGGTCATCATTTATTTCGCGGTGAAGTTTTTCTTCGGCGTTGATCTTGTGCAAGTCATCAATGGCGGCGGCACAGCCACGCCCGGCGGCAGCCAATCGGAAATGACCCTGCCTGGCGGCGCAACCAACGTGGGCGATGCCGGAGCGACAGGCGGCGGCGCCGCAACGGGCGCCGATGCCGAAAGCCAATTTGTTGCGCGTGTGCTCGGTTCCACCGAACGAATCTGGGACGGGATTTTCAAAAACATCGGCCAGCAATATCAAAAGCCCAAGCTGGTGCTGTTCACCGGTTTTGTGCAATCAGCCTGCGGTTCCGCGCAGGCTGCCATGGGGCCGTTTTATTGCCCCGGGGACAGCAAGGTTTACATTGATCTTGCGTTTTACCAGGATATGAAAACCAAGCTTGGCGCTCCCGGCGATTTCGCCCAGGCCTATGTGATCGCCCATGAGGTTGGCCATCATGTGCAATCCTTGTTTGGCATCGCCAAAAAGGTGAGTGACATGCGCTCGCGGGTCTCCGAAGAGGAGGGCAATGCGCTCTCGGTGCGCATGGAATTGCAGGCGGATTGCTTTGCCGGCATCTGGGCCAGGGAGGCCGACGCCACCGCCAACATTCTCGAAGCAGGTGACCTCGAAGAAGCCCTCAACGCCGCCGCCGCCATCGGCGACGACCGGTTGCAAAAGAAATCCCAAGGCTATGTGGTGCCTGAAAGCTTCACGCACGGTTCCTCCGAACAACGGGTGCGCTGGTTCAAGACGGGGATGGCTGCCACCGAACTCAAGTCCTGCGATACGTTCTCGGCCAGTCAGCTTTGATGCCTTGAGGGACTTGGCTGGCTGGCGAAATGGAGCAGATCGAAATTCTTCGCGCCCTCTTTGACGCCGCAGTCGCAGCGGCCAATCCCCTGCGCGCTGTCGCGGCCAATCTTCCAGCGCCTCCCCCAGGGCGCACCGTGGTGATCGGCTTTGGCAAGGCGTCCATCGCCATGGGCCGTGCCATTGAGGCGAACTGGCGGCACGCGCTGGAGGGCTTCGTCGTGGCCCCGCACGGGCTTGCCTCAACGCTGACACGCCTGGAGACCATCCACGCCAATCACCCCGTGCCGGATGCGGGCAGTCTCGCAGCCGCGGACAAGGCGTTGGCATTGGCGGCCACGCTGGGTGCGGGTGATCTGTTGATCGCCCTTGTCTCCGGTGGCGGGTCATCGTTGATGTCGAAGCCTGCGCCCGGCATTGCGGTGGCAGACAAGCTGGCGACGGTGCAGGCCTTGCTCCAATGCGGGGCCAACATCGCCGAACTCAATTGCGTGCGGAAGCAAATCTCCGCCATCAAGGGCGGGCGTCTGGCGCAAGCGGCGGGGGGTGCCCGCATTCACACCCTCGTTCTCTCCGATGTGCCCGGTGATGATCCGGCGCTGGTGGCTTCGGGTCCGACTGTTGTGGATTCCACCAGCAAAGGCGATGCGCTGGAAATCCTGCGGCGCTACCGGCTTGAAATTCCGGCCTCGGTCAAGAACTGGCTTTCCATGCCGGATGAAATGCAGAATGCTCTGTGTACTGACAATGAAACCCGCGTGATTGTGTCGCCGCATGAATCATTTCGCGCCGCCAGCGCAAAGGCGAAAGCGCTGGGGCTTGACGTCATCTATCTCGGCGACCGCATCGAGGGCGAAGCGCGGGAAGTGGCCAAAGTCCACGCCGGCATTGCCCTGCACATCAAGCAGCATGGCGCCAAGCCTTGCGTGATTTTGTCCGGCGGTGAAACCAGCGTCACCGTGCGGGGGCAGGGCAGGGGCGGGCGCAACGTTGAATTCGCCCTCGCTTTGGCCCTGGCGCTGGCAGGCGAGCCCGGCATTCACGCCCTCGCAGCCGATACCGACGGCATCGACGGCATGGAGCCCGTGGCCGGAGCCGTGATTACGCCGGATACGCTGGCGCGCGCGCGGAGTCTTGGCCTCGATGCGGCAGCGGCCCTCGACAACAACGACGCGCATCATTTCTTTGAGAAACTCGGCGACCGCGTCATCACCGGCCCCACGCAAACCAACGTCAACGACTTCCGCGCCGTGCTGATTGCATAGGCATAGGTCCGCCACCCGCAACACCGCCGATGTCAGCCGCGCCGGAGTCAAGACCGTCACCCCAGCGAAAGCCTCGTTTTCCCCTTCTCCCCTTGCGGGAGAAGGTGGCGGCGCGCGCAGCGCGACGTCTGATGAGGGGGCGGTTCAGCGAGTCCTCCAGCCTGCGGGACTCGGCTCACCGACCCCTCATCCGGCCCGCGTGCCTCACGGGACGTTGGCCACCTTCCCCCGCAAGGGGGGAAGGAAAGGCAGGTCGATGCTTGTAAACATTGGACGGTCGTGGGGCGGAGGTTTGCGTCAGATTGATTCGCTTGTTTTCTGATGGGCCCTAAATCCGTTCTCCGGTTAAAATAACGCCCAGGCCAAACTTTGTTCTTGACAAAATTCCTACAATGAGCGATATGGCCTTCAAACAGGAGCACCAATCATGCGTTATCTCATTCTTCTCGTTGCCATGCTGATCGCCTTTTCCACCGGCGCCGAGGCTGGCCCGGCGGGGGATGCGCTTACCCGGCATCTTTACGCGGGCACGCTCAACGCAGGCGATGCCGAGCTTGAACAGATGACCGGGGCCGAGGCGCAGGCGGCGCGGGGCATGCTGGGCTTTGCAAGCAGCATTGAGCGCCTGGGCCAGGCGCTGCACCGACACGGGCTGGAAACGCCGGAAAGCCGCATGATGATGACTGTCCCCATCCTCCGCCTGCCGGTGCCGCCCAATGCCACTCCTGAACCCCTTGATTACAGGAAGTTCCGCGCCATCCTGCAAAATCTGGTGATGGATATGGACAAGGCCGAAGCAGCGCTTGCAGAAGCGGGTGCCAGCGAGGTGAAATTCCCCATCGATCTTCTCAAAATCCGGCTTGACCTTGATGGCGATGGCAAGCCCAGCGATCATGAAACGCTTGGGGGCATGATGCAGGCGCTCATGCGCCAGCAGGGGCCGCTGCCAGCCGATGTCCAGATCGCCTTCGATACCGCTGACATTTATTGGCTGCGGGGCTACATGCGGTTTATCACGGCTGCGGCCCAATTCGGCCTCGCCCATGATTTTCAGGCAAGCTTCGACAAGACCTTCCATGTGTTCTTTCCAAGAGCCGGCCTGCCGCTGGCCAAAGACCTGTTGCGCCCTCTCACCGGCAATCCGTTTTCCGAAGGGGCCATCGGCGATGCCATCGCCTTCATCCATTTGATCAACTGGCCGGTGGTCGAGCCTGAGCGCTTGAACGATGCGCGGCTGCGGCTGCTGGCCATGGCGAATCTCAGCCGCCAAAGCTGGACGGCTGCCCGCGCCGAGACCGACAATGACCGCGAATGGCTGCCCAACCCCAAACAGGCAGGCGCCATGGCCCCGCTGGCGGTGACCGACGCGACAATTGATGGCTGGCTCTCGGTGATGGCGGAGTTTGAAGCCGTCCTCGATGGCAAGAAACTTATTCCCCACTGGCGCTTTGACCGTGGGCTGAATGTGAAACGGATGTTCACCGAGTCACAGAATTTCGACCTCGTGCTGCTCATCACCGGCACTGACGCAGCACCCTGGCTGGAAACCGGCCCCATCTCCAGCAGCGCCGACTGGGACCAGCTGATGCGCGTGTTCCAGGGGAATTTTCTGGGTTATGCGCTGTGGTTTAATTGAGCTGCAGAAGCAAGCGCCATGACCGCTGGCGGTGATTTTGAGATTTTTCTGGTGTCGCCTCCGGGCCTTGAAGCGGTGCTTGGCGAGGAGGTCCGCGCCCTGGCGTTCCGTGATCCCAAGCCGGTCCTGGGCGGCGTTGTGGTGCAGGGCGGCTGGCCGGAGGTGTGGCGGGCCAATCTTGAAATTCGCGGCGCCACAAAAGTGCTCGCCCGCATCGGCGCCTTTCATGCAGGGCATCTGGCGCAACTCGACAAGCTGGCGCGCAAATTTCCATGGGGGCATTACCTGCGCGCTGATGTGCCGGTCCAGGTTGAGGCCACCTGCCGGAAATCCCGCATCTATCATGCCGGGGCCGCCGCTGAGCGCATTGCAACGGCGATCCGCGAAGCGCTGGGCGCTGCCATATCGCCAGGTGCCGAGCTGCGCATCATGGCCCGCTTTGAAGACAATCTCTGCACCATCAGCATCGATACATCCGGCGGCTCGCTGCACAAGCGCGGCCACAAGGAAGCCGTCGCCAGGGCGCCGATGCGCGAAACCATGGCCGCGCTGTTCCTGCGCCAATGTGGCTTTGATGGCCGTGAAACCGTGGTTGATCCCATGTGCGGCTCTGGCACGTTTGTCATTGAAGCGGCGGAGATCGCCGCAGGCCTCAACCCCGGCCGTTCGCGAAGTTTTGCCTTTGAGCAATTGAAAGATTTTGACCAAGCGGCCTGGAAGCGCCTGCGCGGTTCGTCAAAGAGCATAAAGCCCGCGCAGCATTTTTATGGCAGCGACCGCGATGCCGGCGCCATAAGCATGAGCCGCGCCAATGCCGCGCGCGCTGGCGTGGCCGACTTCACCGTGTTCCAGAATCACGCCGTCAGCAATCTCAGCCCCCCACCGGGCGCTCCCGGATTGGTCATCGTCAATCCGCCTTACGGCACCAGGATCGGCGACAAGAAGCCGCTTTTCACCCTCTACGCGAGCCTGGGAAAAACCCTTCTGACGAAATTCACCGGCTGGCGCGTGGGGCTGATCACCACCGACACATCCCTTGCCAAAGCCACCGGCCTGCCCTTTGCGCCCCCAGGCCGCTCCGTATCCCACGGCGGCCTGAACGTGCAGCTGTTCCAGACCAAACCCCTGCAATGAGAGGACAGCCAAAAATAAGTGAATCGCTTGGCACGACATGTTGCCGCCTTGCTGCCTGGGAGCGCGGGCGTCTCGCCCGCCCCTGGTTCAAAGGCTAAGGGATTCACACATCTTTTTCTGCTTTGTCACGCTGACGGAAAGGGCCCTCGCAGCCAGCCACGGGAGAAGGCCATCAATGGGCAAGGCTTTGCCTGTTGTCGCCTTCTCCCGTTCGCGCCTTCGCGAATGGGAGAAGGTGGCCGAAGGCCGGATGAGGGCCCTCTTGACCCCAGGCTCCACCCCTGCATTATCCTCCCATGGCC
>JANOTU010000167.1:0-9676 GCA_031416515.1 Hyphomicrobiales bacterium | reverse complement strand
CGATGTCACCCACGCGGCATCACAGGCTCCCGTTGCCATCACCCACCACAAGAAGCCCCGCTATGTGATGATGAGCATCGAGGCCTTTGAAGCCTTGAACCCCCGCCGCGCCTACCGCGTCGACGAGACGCCAGATGAAATAATAGAGTGGCTCTTGCCGCAGTTGGAAGCCTTCGCTGCTGGCAAGGGTTATGATGAAGAAGAGAGCGCCGCCTAGCGGAACGGTATTCTCCTATCCCTATCTTTGGGCCTATCAGGAAAAACGTGGATTAAAACATGCCAAGGATCGGATCTGCTGCATGGCATTCAGCAGCGTCAAACCAGATGGCACGGAGGTTCTTGTGATCTTGGCGATCAGTGATCAAGAAGCAGTGACAAGAGAGGGAGCCATTGAAATTTCTCTCATGGAAAAAGTGAACGCCGGTCTTGATCCTTCCCGCCCGGCTTTTGTGCACCTGACGGAGTTCAATCTTGATCACCTTGGCAAGTCCTGGTTTTTCAATGCAAATGCGAAAATCCTCGGCCGTTTTGGCAAAGCGTTCTCTGAACACATCGTGGCGCGAATTGCCGTCGCGATGAAGAACAAGCTCACTCAAAAAATAGACCGCAGGCTTTAGGAGGCGTAAAAATATGGCCAACTTGCTGGGTGAACTCCTCGGTAGGCGCTCCCCCAAGACCGCCATCATCCTCGGTTCAAGTCTTGGCCCCATAGCTGAGGCTGTCACAGATCCGCTGGTCATACCTTACGCCGATCTCCCCGGTTTTCCGGTGCCGAAAATTTCCGGCCATGCGGGGCGGCTGGTGGTGGGGACGATGGGCGGCGCGCAAGTTGCCGTTTTGCAGGGGCGGGCGCATCCTTATGAGAGCGGCAATGCCGCAGTGATGCGGCCGGCGATTGAGATGCTGAAAGACGCTGGCATTGAAACCCTGATTCTCACCAATGCGGCGGGATCGCTTGATCCTCAGCTCCGGCCAGGCTCGATCATGCTGATCACCGATCACATTAACTATTCTGGCATGAACCCGCTCATCGGCCAGCATGGCGATGAAAACTTCGTGGGCATGACCGACGCCTATGACCCCGCCATCCGCAAGAAATTTCTGGCGGCGGCAAAGGTTGAAAAGATCACGCTCAACCAAGGTGTCTATGTCTGGTTTTCCGGACCATCATTCGAAACGCCCGCTGAAATCCGCATGGCGCAGATCATTGGCGGGCACGCTGTCGGCATGTCCACCGCCCCTGAGGCCATTCTGGCGCGGCGCTTTGGGCTGAAGGTGGCGGGGCTTTCGGTGATCACCAATCTGGGGGCTGGCATCGAGGGCGCCTCGCCCAGCCATGAAGAAACCAAAACAGAAGGTGCCAAGGCCGTGGCCGACATGAGCCGCCTGCTCATCCGCTATTTCGAGGACCCATGATGCTGCCGCAGGAACTGATCCGCAAGAAACGCGACGGCCATGAACTCACCCGCGAAGATGTCCGCGATTTCATCAGTGGGCTGACGGCTGGCGCCATCTCCGAGGGCCAGATCGCGGCTTTCGCCATGGCGGTGTTTTTTCGGGGGATGAGCGCTGAGGAAGCGGTGGGCCTCACGCTCGCCATGCGCGATTCTGGAACAGTTCTCACATGGGATTTGCCCGGCCCCGTGGTTGACAAGCATTCAACCGGCGGTATCGGCGATAATGTATCCTTGATGCTGGCCCCCATGCTGGCGGCCTGCGGCTGCTATGTGCCGATGATTTCAGGCCGGGGCCTTGGCCACACCGGCGGCACACTCGACAAGCTCGATGCAATTCCAGGCTACAAAAGCCAGCCCGATCTCACCCTGTTTCGGAAAGTGGTGAGGGAGGCAGGCTGCGCCATCATCGGCCAAACCGCCGATCTCGCCCCCGCCGACAAGCGCCTCTACGCCATCCGCGATGTGACAGCGACTGTTGAATCGGTGCCCCTGATCACGGCGTCGATATTGTCCAAGAAACTGGCGGCAGGTTTGCAGTTCCTGGTGCTCGATGTGAAAACCGGGTCAGGCGCTTTCATGGCGAAGAGAAAAGATGCGGTGGCCTTGGCAAGAAGCCTTGTGAGTGTGGCCAATGGTGCGGGCCTCAAGACAGCCGCACTCATCACCGACATGGATGAGCCGCTGGCCTCCGCTGCGGGCAATGCCGTGGAAGTCCAAAATGCTGTGGACTATCTGACCGGTGCAAAGCGTGATCCCCGGCTTCATGCGGCAACTCTGGCGCTGGGCGCTGAACTGCTCGTCTCCACTAAAATCTGCGCCAGCGCCAAGGCCGCATGCGCCATGCTGGAAAAATCACTGGCAACAGGCCATGCCGCTGAATGCTTCCAGAAAATGATTGCAGCACTGGGCGGACCAGGAGATATCACCGAAAAGCCAACCAGGCATTTGCGCGTGGCCCCGATCATCCGCGCGGTGTTTCCAAAAAAATCAGGCACAGTGCGCTCCATCGACACAAGAGCGCTGGGGCTGGCGGTGATAGAGCTGGGCGGTGGGCGCCGCACCCCAGGAGACAAGATTGACCATGCGGTGGGCCTGACGGCGCTTGCCGGAAAATCAGCCCGCGTTGGCAAATCGCAGCCACTTGGCTTCATTCATGCCCGCGACGAGGCGGGATTTGAGCGCGCTGCCGATCTTTTGCAAGAGGCCTATCATCTTGGCAAAGTGTTGCGTAATAACCCAGTTGTCATTGAACGAATTGGGTGAATGAGACATTGAGCAGGGCCTTCCTTTTTATTCTCGATAGTGTCGGCATTGGCGGCGCGCCAGACGCCGCTGAATTCGGCGACGAGGGTGCCAATACGCTGGCTCATGTCGCGGCAAGCATGATGCTGGATCTGCCAAACATGGCGGCGCTTGGCCTTGGCCTCGCCGCCGAGCTCGCCTGCGGCCGCAATCCGCTGATGTCTAGCGCGATCAAGGGCCAATGGGGCTGTGCCAGCGAGAGGTCGCATGGCAAGGATACGCCCTCCGGGCACTGGGAGATAGCCGGGGTGCCGGTGATGTTTGACTGGGGCTTTTTTCCGCACGAGATTCCGGCCTTTCCAACCTCGCTGATGGACGCAATCACCGAGCGCTGCGGCTTGCCCGGCCTTCTCGGATTGAAACATGCCTCGGGCACCGAAATCATTGCCGAACTTGGTCAGGAACACATGGCGACAGGCAAACCCATCATGTACACCAGTGGCGACTCGGTAATCCAGATTGCCGCGCATGAGGAGAGCTTTGGGCTTCAGCGCCTCTATGAGGTTTGCGTGGCGGCGCGCCAATTGTCTTATGAGTTGAATATCGGCCGCGTCATCGCCCGCCCCTTCATCGGCGCAACGCCCGCCGATTTTACCCGCACCGGACGCCGCAAGGACTATTCCGTAAACCCGCCAGCGCCCACTTTGCTTGACCGGCTGACCACGCTGGGGCGGCATGTCATCAGCATAGGCAAGATTGGCGACATCTTTGCGCATTCCGGCACCGGCCAGGAAATCAAGGCGTCAGGCAACAAGGCCCTGATCGATGCGACCCTGCTGAACATGCCGCTGCTCAAGCAGGGCGGCTTGATGATCGTCAATTTTGTTGATTTCGACATGCTCTATGGCCACCGGCGCGACCCCGTGGGTTACGGCGACGCCCTGGAATATTTCGACCGTCGCCTGGGTTACGTCTTGACGCAATTGCGCGATGATGATCTGCTGATCCTCACCGCCGACCATGGCTGCGATCCCACCTTCAAAGGCACCGACCATACGCGCGAATGTGTTCCGGTTCTGTGTTACATGAACGGCATTGAAGCAGGCAGCATCGGCTATCGCCACACATTTGCCGACATCGGCCAAACCATTGCGGCCTATCTTGGCATACCAAAACTCGCCTCAGGGACCACCTGGTGGTCAATCTGACTTTTTCAGCACCGCCTGCAACACGTTGCGCACCCCAATGGCGCCGACAAAGCGCTCCTCGTCATCGAACAACGCCACCGGTGCGGTATCGGCATTGTGCATGGCGAGCATGACGATCTTCAGCGTGGTCCCGGGCCTTGCCCAGTAGACAGGCCGTGTGCCTGCCGCCACTGGCTTTTCCACATCAGTGCAAGGTATCCAGGTGGCCGCCAAGCCATCGCGTTCGGCCTCAACAACTTTCTGGTTGGCATCCAGCTTGAAGCGTGTGGTCTTGCGCCGGTCAAGCCACACCCAGCCGCCCTCAGCCTTCTCAAGCTCATGGATTGAGCGCATGACATTCCAGGCGGTGAGGACGCTCAGCGGATTCACATTGGCGATGAACTCGCGCACATAGTCATTGGCGGGGCGGAGCACAATGTCCTCAGGCGGCCCCGACTGCACAATGCGGCCCCCCTCCATGATGGTGATGGTATTGCCGATCTTGAGGGCTTCTTCGAGATCATGACTGACAATGATAATGGTTTTCTTCAGCGACTTCTGCAGTTGCAGAAGCTCATCCTGCAGCTTGGTGCGGATCAGGGGATCAAGCGCTGAGAAGGGCTCGTCCATCAGCAAGATCGGCGCTTGCGTGGCGAAGGCCCGCGCCAGGCCAACGCGCTGCTGCATTCCCCCGGACAATTCATCGGCGTGCTTGTCCGCCCACTGCTCAAGCCCCACCAGCCGCAGCTGTGTGTCGACACGGGTCTTGCGCTCAAGCTCAGGGACCCCGGCAAGCTCCAGCCCGAAGCCGACATTTTCAGCCACCGTGCGCCATGGCAGCAGCGCAAATTGCTGAAACACCATGGCCACACTGTGCTGGCGCACCCGGCGCAAAGTCTCGGCGTCACAGGTGACAACATCGATCATCTTGTCGCCATCGCGCACATCAATATGGCCGCGGGTCACCTTGTTGAGGCCGTTCACCCCGCGCAGCAACGTCGATTTGCCGGATCCTGAAAGCCCCATCAGCACGCTGATTTCGCCTTCGCGCACGGTGAGATTGGCGTCAGCGCAACCCAGCACACTGCGGGTTTTCGCCAGGATTTCCGAGCGCGTGGCGCCCTTGTCAAGAAGTGCCAGCGCGCCGCTGGTGTCCTTGCCAAAAATGATGTCGACATTCCTGAAATCAACCGCGGCGGTCATGATTTTCCCCGCGCCCGCACTGACAAGACCCGGTCAAGAATAATGGCAAGAATGACAATGGCGATGCCCGCTTCGATGCCCAGCGGAATGTTGCGGTTGGCCAGCGCCTTGTTGACCGGGTTGCCGAGCGAGGGCGCGCCGATCAGGGTGGCGATCACCACCATCGACAGCGACAGCATGATGCATTGCGTGAGACCTGCCATGATGGTGGGCATGGCGGCTGGCAGTTCAACCTTCCACAAGAGCTGGCGCTTGGTGGCGCCGAAGGCCTCTCCCGCTTCAAGCAAGGGCTTGGGGATGGAGGTGATCCCGAGATAGGTCATGCGCACCGGCGCTGGCATGGCGAAGATGACGGTGACGATGAGTGCGGGTGCTGCACCCAGTCCAAACAGGATAAGGATCGGAATGAGGTATACAAATGTCGGCATGGTCTGCATGAGATCGAGGATCGGCTGCATGGTCTGCCACACCTGCGGCTTGTGCGCGGCCCAGATGCCAAGCGGCACGCCAATCGCCATGGAAAACGCGGTCGCGGCCAGCACAATCACCAGCGTCTGCACGGTTTCCTTCCACAGGCCCTGGTTGATGATGAAGAGAAATCCGGCCAGCACACCGATGCTCAGCCACCTCGATTTCTGGATCGCATAGGCAATGCCTGCCAGCGCCACAGCCAGTAAAACCGGCGGGCATAGAAGCAGCAGCCAGGTCAGGCCCTCAATCAGCCATTCAATGCCGTTGGAGATGCCGTCAAACAGCCATTCAAAATAGGTGACGATGAAATCAATCACCGACTTTCCCCACTTGCCAATGGGAATTTTCCACGATGCAATGAGCCTGGAAAGCGGGTCGTTCATCTCACCCCCCGATGCAGATCAAGACTACCTCAATAAGACGTTGGTTTAATTCCGAGCCAGGTGTCAAGGGGCTATTCGTCGGTTTCCTTTATTTGACCAAAATCTGAGGGGGGCTCAACATGCTCCACCCGTGTGTTGTGGTGTCCAAGTTCTATCAACCCAAAAGTGTTAGGTGCTGTACGGGTGAATATTTCTCTTCTTCTCACATAGGCCGCCACAGAACTCGTGAGCGAGGCCCTGGCCTCGCGTGACGCACTTTTTCCCAATGCCTCCAGAAGGTCATTGATATGAACCGGGTCGCCACGGTGTATTATTACATCACGCGCTTGAGAAAGAGCACTGCCTGGCCTTAAATTCGTCTCCGAACTTCCAGGAGCGTCTTGCCTGTCCAACGCTTTCAATATGTCTTGCAATGCCTGGAGATAAACCCTCGCGGATTTCAACTTATCTTCAAGCTGTTGTATTTCAAGCACTTTTTTATGGAACTTATCTTGTATGACTTTTCTTTCAGTCATGATTGGACTCCTCTATTCTGTGTATGTTATAATATGATGGTAACTTCAAGAGGAAAAAGTTATATGCCCGAACAAATAGAGAAAACGGCAGAATATCTGCGGATTATGGACAGGCTAGAAGGGGCAAAGAAAATCAACAGCACCGGTACATCATATTGGTTGTCTAGAAATATCAATGAGTTAATGGGATACCAAAGGTGGGACAACTTTGAAGCTGTAATAATTCGTGCGCGCGATTCTTTTGTATCTAACAAAGTTGATCCGTCCCATCATATCCTTGAGACGCGCAACATGATGGAAGTGGGAGGTGGCGGCAAGAGAGCGGCAAAAGACTACTTTCTTACGCGAGCAGCTTGCTATCTCATCGCAATGAATGGTGACCCCATGAAGCCGGAAATAGCTGCAGCCCAAGCTTATTTTGCAATTCAAACAAGGCGTCAGGAATTGGAGGACGTTGATACGCGCCTTGAAAAGAGATTAGAGCTTCGTGAGAAGGTTACCAAATCATTCAAAAGGGTGAGCGGCGCAGCAAAACAGGCTGGTGTGAGGAGCGCTCTGCAACCTGTTTTTCATGATGCGAGATACCAAGGACTTTACGGCATGAGCCTGAAGGAAGTGAAAAATCTAAAGGGCATCGACGATAAAGATCAGCTATTTGACCGCGCCGGTGTCTTGGAGTTATCAACGCATGATTTTCAAATGAATGTGGCCGCTGACGTTTTGCAAAAGGAAAATATTATAACAGAAAAAAAAGCCATCACCACGAACAAGGACGTCGCAAAGAAAGTGAGAAAGGCGATTGAAGAGAGTGGGGCAACGTTGCCAGAGAATCTGCCCCTCGAGCGACCGATCCGCGAAGTGAAAAAAATTGTTAAAAGCAGCAGCAAGAAATTGCCGACCAAGCCTATTCCCTCCGATTAATGCGCGCTATCATTGAGCCGGATGAGCGGGGCTCCCAGCCCCGCCCAGGGTGGCTGTTGCTGTTGAACTATTTGAGGGCGGCGGAAACAGCGGCCATGGCATCGCCGCCATCACGAGTCGTGACACCTTCCAGCCACGGCTTTACGGCATCCGGATTTGCCTTCAGCCAGTCCAGCGCGGTTGCTTTTGGATCAGCGCCATCCTTGAGGACAGGCGCCATCATGGCGCCTTCCATGGCGAGGTTGAATTTGAGATTGCCCAAGAGCTTTCCAGCATTGGGGCATTCCGCGAGGTAGCCTGCCCGCACATTGGTGTGGACTGTGGCGGCGCCAAAACCATAGTCGCTGACTCCTTCAAGATAGTGCAGCTTCATCTCGCCCATCACCGGATGCGGTGTCCAGCCCAGAAACATGATCCACTCATTTTTCTTGATCGCCTTTTCAGCCTCCGTCAGCATGCCTGCTTCCGAGCTTTCGACAATCTCAAATCCGGCGAGATTGTTCTTGGAGTCATCAATGATGGTCTGAATGATGCGGTTGCCGTCATTGCCTGCCTCGATGCCATAGAATTTGCCTTCAAACTTGTCCTTGTTGGCGGCAAGGTCAGCGATGCTTTTGACGCCTGCGTCGGCCACATATTGCGGAACCACAATGCCGTAGCCGGCTCCTTCGAGGTTGGGGGCGAGTTGCTCAACGGATTTATCTTCGAGATAGGGCTTGATGTCAGCCGTCATGCTCGGCATCCAGTTGCCAAGAAATGTGTCAATATCCTTGCTCTTGAGCGCGGCATAGGCCAACGGAACCGCCAGCGTCTTGACCTCGGACTGATAGCCGAGCGCATCGAAAATGACTGATGCAACACCGGTCACCACCTGAATGTCGGTCCAGCCCACATCCGCAAAGCGCACGGTCTTGCACGCTTCGGGATCAGCGGCAGAGGATGCGCTCGCCAGGCTGGCGCTGATCAGCAGTGTTGCCATGAACGTCTTGAATATTCTCATTTGTGGCTCCCTCATGTCGGGCCCTCTTTGGGCTCGCCCCAAATCTAGCGCTGAAACATGGGCCAGACCAAGAAATTCCGACATTCGCGCTTTCGGGAGCGGCATGGACGGTCTATGCAGGGTCTTTAATCCAGGGAGGAAATCATGAAACCAGTAAAATGGGGCATTATCTCAACGGCCAATATCGGCGTTGAAAAAGTCATTCCGGGCATGCTGAAAAGCCAGGAGCTAGAGGTGGTGGCGATTTCCTCGCGCAGCCTCAAAACCGCGCGAAAAACCGCGATGGATCTGGGTATTGCCAAATCCTACGGCTCCTATGAAGAAATGCTGGCCGACCCGGAAATCGAAGCCGTTTACAATCCACTGCCCAATCATCTGCATGTGCCGCTCACCTTGGCGGCCGCGCGCGCGGGCAAGCATGTGCTGTGCGAAAAGCCCATCGCCATTACCGCCAAGGAAGCAGCCCTTCTCAAAAAAGCACCCAAGGACATCCACATCGCCGAGGCCTTCATGGTGCGCCATGCCGCGCAATGGATTGAAGTGAAGAAGCGCATCCAGAAGGGCGAGATCGGCGAGGTGCGCGCCATCCAGGTGTTCTTCACCTATTTCAACCGCGATCCCAAGAACGTCCGCAACATGGCCGACATTGGCGGCGGCGGCATGCTCGATATCGGCTGCTATCCCATCACCGTGTCGCGCTATATCTTCGGGGCCGAGCCCAGGCGTGTGACCGCAACCATTGACCGCGATCCCAAATTCAAGACCGACCGCCTCGGTGGCGGTCTTGCTGATTTCGGCGAAGGACGGCATTTGTCCTTTACCTACTCAACCCAGCTTGCCCCCTTCCAGCGCGTGCAGATCGGCGGCACCAAGGGCCGTATTGAGATCGAAATCCCCTTTAACGCGCCCCCCGACAAGCCCAACTTCTATTTCGTGCAAGGCATGGAAATGAACCAGGGCGAATTGCACAAGCTGCCGGTTTCAGACCAGTATCAGCTCCAGGCCGAAGCCTTCGGCCGCGTCATCCGCAAGAAGCAGAAACTGGCCTGGGGTGTTGACGATGCCATCCAGAACATGAAAATCATCGACGCCTTCTTCCGCTCGTAAAAAAGCAACAAGTGGGAGAAGCCTTGACCTTCCCTATTGAATGGACCCTTATCCGGACGAATGCCGGATGAGGGCCCTTGGGCGTTGCGGGTGACTTAATCCCACAACCGCGCAGCACCGCGGGCACCACTTTTCTCCCCAAATGCGGCGCGGGCGAATTTCACTGCGGCAGAGCCCGAGCACGTGTGCC
>JANOTU010000166.1:0-6848 GCA_031416515.1 Hyphomicrobiales bacterium | reverse complement strand
GCTGCCAACTTTGAATTTCCGCGCCGCATAATGACCGCCTTCGGCAATCGCCCCGGGCTGCAATTCCTCACCTTCGGGTCGGTGCTTGAATCGCTGCATGACAGCGGCAGCGCCAATGCCTATTTCAGCAGCAAGGCTGCGCTGGCGCAATTCATGCGCGCCGCCAGCCGCCAAAGCACTGGCGCAAGCCACACGCATCTGCGCTTGCACACGCTCTATGGCGGGCGGTTCCCCCATCCCCACATGTTCCTGGGCCAGACATTCAGGAGCCTGCACGGCAATGAGGCGTTCGGCATGAGCAGCGGCCTGCAATTCCGCCAGTACCATCACGCCGACGACATCGCGACCTGCGTCCTCCGGCTCATTGACAGCCAATTGCAGCCAGACTCTGTGCTAAGCATCAATGGCCCGGAAACCTTTAGGCTCCGCGATATCGCTGAATATATCTTCAAGCATTTTGGCAAGCTTGAACTGCTCAAGATCGGTGAAATCTCTGGTTCCGGCACAGAGGTGCTGGAGCAGCCCGACTACCCCCTGTCGGCACCCTGGCTACTGGGCGACATGCGCCCTGCGCTGCCGGGCATGGTGTCATGGCTGGAGCATTGCCTGCGATCCGCAAAGTGAGAGCTTTCAGGGCTTCTTCAACCACCTGGTATTCGGATACGGCACCGGCTCTTTCGCCCGCAGAAAATAACGCCGGAAGATTTCGCCGTAGCCGCGCATGAGGTAGTGGTTGTTGCCCTCGACCAGCCTTTCGCGTTCGGCGCGGTAGAAGGCTGGCAGTTTGTACCAGGCCAGCGCTGGCCTGGCATGGTGGGCCACGTGCAGGTTGTTGTTGAGGAACAAGAGCGCCCAGAAGGGCGCGGCTTCCACGGCGATGGTGCGGTGGCTGACATTCTCCGCCGCCTGATGCTCACAGAAAGAGCGCACCAGCGCCAATGAGATGCCGGGATAGGCAACCAGCAGGATGTATTGCCACAGCGGCATGTCAGCCAGGCCCCACACAAAGGCGATGGTGATGGCAGAACCTTTGGCGTGGTAGGCCCAGGCCCTGGCGATCTGGCCATCGCCGCGTGCGATTGCGAGAAAATCCGCCGACCAGAAGCGGATAATGCCAATCAGCGGCCCCATGATCATGCGGCCCGCGAGCGTGTTGTTCATGTTGTAAAGGCTTTGCTTGAGACCCGGCAGCGCCGCCCAGTCCTCCGGCAGCATGTAGTATGATTCCGGGTCCCGCACAGGATCGGTGAGATGGGCGTCATTGTGGTGGGCCAGATGGGTATCGCGGTAGCGAGGGTAAGGCAGCCAGAAATGCGGTGTCGCGAAAACCAGCGCCTCATTGATCATCCGGTTGCCGGTCGGGTGGCCGTGCAGCACCTCATGTTGCAGAGAGCTGTGCAGGGCCGCGAAATAGGCCCCCACGGCCAGGATCAACCACCAGCTCAATTGCTCATGAAACCAGACCAAGGTGGCCAGCACAGCGTAAACAAGGATGATCAGAATGACCGTTGGCCATTCGACATCGCGTCGTCTGAGTGTGTGTTGTCCGTCCATCGGCTGCGAAGCTTACAGGGTTTCGTCGTGAGAATCTGTTGATGTTTGTCCGCAAACATATATTGTGGTGACAATTGTCAACGATAGCGACAGGCTTGGACAAGCACGAAACAGTTCTGGTGTTTCAGCGCCGCCTTGGCGAATTGATCGGGCGATCCGGGCAATCGCGCTCCCGCTTTGCGGCGCGCGCCGGGCTTGACCGCTCAACGCTGTCGCAGCTTCTCGCTCCCCGCAATGTGCGTCTGCCACGGGCGGAAACCATTGCCCGCATCGCCTTGCGTCACGGGGCTTCGGTGGATTGGCTGCTGGGCCTCTCGGAAATCCCGCAAATGACCGCTGACATCGTGTCGCAGCCCGTGGTGGCCACGGATGCCGATGATCCCGCAAATGAGCAATTGCGGCGCTGGCATGAGGAGGCGCGGGGCGCCAAGCTTCGCTATGTGCCGTCTTCCCTGCCCGATCAGGTCAAGACCGAGGCGGTGATCATCTATGAAAACGGCAAGTTGTCGCTGGCGGCGGCCAGCGCCATGGCCGCAGCAACGCGTGAACGCATTGATCACGCCCAACTGGCCATGAGCGAGATCGAGGTGTGCACCTCGCGCCAGGCGCTGGAGAGCTTCGCCCGTGGCGCTGGCTTGTGGCGGCAGTTGCCACTGAGCGAGCGCCGCCGCCAGATGAGCCACATGGCGGCAATGGTTGAGGACTTATACCCCGCCTATCGCTGGTTCCTGTTCGATGCCCGGGAGTGCTTTTCGGCTCCATACACGGTGTTTGGCCAGAAACGGGCTGCGGTTTATATGGGGGGCATGTATTTCGTCTTTACATCCACTGAGCATATTCGCCAGCTCACGCTGCATTTTGATGGCCTCATCCGCCAGGCCCGGGTGCAGCCCAATGAAACCGCGGCATTCATCCGTAAACTGATGAAAGACATGGCGTGACCGCGTCCTTGCCCATGTATGACTGGCCAGAAGTCCGCGAGGCCACGGATGCGTGGTGGGCGGGCATCGCCCGGCATCTGGGTGTATTCTTCGCGTTGACGCGCGGGCCCGACCACACCGCACTGTGGCGGTACCCCGATCTCCTCTTCAGCCAGACCTGCGGCTATCCCTTCACCCATGAATTTCGCGGGGATCTCAAGCTTGTGGCCACGCCGCACTACGGCGTGGATGGCTGCGACGGGCCACGCTATCGCAGCATGGTTTTTGCGCGCGAGAAAAAACCACTGGAGGCGTTTCGCGGCGGCATCGCGGCGGTCAACAGTCCGGATTCCATGTCGGGGCGGTTGGCGCTGCAACTGGTGTTTGCGCCATTGGCAAAGGCAGGTGCGTTTTTTGCCAGCACCATGCTGAGCGGCGGCCATGTCAACTCACTTCGTGCGGTGCGCGAGGGGCGGGCTGATATTTGCGCGACAGACGCGGTGTGTGTTGCCCTGGCCAGGCGTTATCGCCCCGATTATCTCGACGGCCTGGTGGAAATTGCCCGCTCGCCGCTGGTGCCGTCACTGCCCTTTGTCACGGTGAGCGGCGATGTCATCAAACTCCGGGCGGCACTTGCCGAAGCCTTCGCCGATCCGGGTCTGCGAGAAGCGCGCGACCGCCTGTTTCTGACCGGTCTTTCAGCCCTGGACACCAGCGCCTATGACTGCATCACCGAACTCGAATCAGCCATGCAAAATGCCGGAGGCCTGAAACTTTCATGATTGACCTTTACACTTGGGGCACCCCCAATGGCCGCAAGATTTCCATAGCGTTGGAGGAAATGGGACTGCCCTATGCGGTTCACAGCGTCAATATCGGCAAGGACGAACAGTTCAAGCCAGAATTCCTGGCGATCTCTCCCGGCAACAAGATTCCGGCCATTGTTGACCGCGACACGGGGTCAAGCGTTTTCGAGTCCGGCGCCATCCTCATGTATTTGGGCGACAAGACGGGGAAGCTCTATCCGACGGAATTTGCCAAACGCATCCGCATCCATGAATGGCTGATGTGGCAAATGTCAACGGTGGGTCCCATGCTGGGCCGCGCCCATTATTTCCTCAAATACAATCCCGGCAAGGCCCCTTTTGCCGAGGACTGGTTCATCGCGGAAGCAAAACGCATCTACGGGGTGCTTGATACGCTGCTGGCCAAGCAGGAGTTTATTTGCGGTGACTATTCCATCGTCGATATCGCCACCTTTCCCTGGACCGCGCGCCATCAGTGGCAGCGCATCGACCTCAATGATTATCCAAATGCGCAGCGCTGGTACCTGGCGGTGGCAGCGCGCCCTGCTGTGCAAAAGGGCTACAAGGTGCCAGACGCCACAGCCGAAATCCCGATGCCTGCCTAACTGCGGCGGGGCACCGATTCATCTGGCGAGGGCCGCGCCTGCACAAATTCATCACGGGTCTCGCAGTGGAGCGCGAGCGCGCGCAGTTTCGGATATTTGTCCGGCGGGAAAGCTTCCGGCACCCGCAGTTTCAGAAATCCAATCATGCAACCCACCGAAATATCGGCTTGCGAGAAATGGCTGTCAATGAACCACGGGGTTCCACAATCGCCTTCAAGTTTTTCGAGGGTCGCGCTGATCTGGGCAAGGCAGCGCTTCTCCCAGTCCTTGTTGATCGCCTTGGCATCATGAAAGCGGCGCTCATAAAATAGCGCAACCGCCTTGTCGCAAGCCCCCATCGCCAGCGCCACAATTTGCGACACACTGCGGCGCTCAGGCCCATGCGGCGGGGTAAGCGCCCGCGCCGGCCCCGCCATCTCGTCCAGGCAATCGACAATGGCACCGGAATCGACCAGCGTTTCACCGGTTTGCAGAATGAGGGCGGGAACCCGCACCAGCGGATTGATCTTCCGCATTTTTGCGGCGTCACGGAACACCGAAAGCGAATTGCGCTCAAACGGCATGTGATAGTGATGCAGCGTCACCGCCACCCGGCGGACAAATGGCGAGTCATATTGGCCAACAAGGATCATGGGCCTGATTATTGCGCGTCAGCCACGGCAATGTCGAGTGAATTTCCCTCTCCCATGGGAGGGTGAGGGGATACAGGTGCTTTGTCTACCTGCGGTATCCCCTCATCTTCCCGCGAAGGCGCGGGCCCCTTCTTCTCCCAAGGGAGAAGAGTTGACAGAAAATTTGCTCACTCCAGTCGCTCAACCGCCCTCTCCCGCCCAATCAACGGCAGCAATTGCGCTAGCTCCGGCCCGTGGTCGAGGCCTGTCAGCGCCAGGCGCAGCGGCATGTAGAGGGGTTTGCCTTTGCGGCCTGTGGCGGATTTCACTGCTTCGGTCCAGGTTTTCCAGGTGGTGGTGTCCCATGGCTCAGGCGGCAGATGCGTGGCGGCGATGGCGAGGAAGCCGGGGTCTTCGATCACCGGCGTCATGCCGCCTGTCACGATGTCGTGCCACAATTTCGCATCGGCCAAAATTTCGACATTGCCGCGCACCGCCAGCCAGAAGGCTTCTGAGCCAAAGCCCAGACGGTCCTTCACCGCCTCCCAGGGTGTCATGTGCAAAAGCTTGGCGTTGAGGTGGCGCAACTCGGCCTCGTCGAAGCGCGCCGGTGCCCGCGACAGCTTGGCCAGGTCAAAACCGGCAACCAGCTCGGTGTAATCGGTACACGGATGAATGTTGTCGGAGGTGCCAAGCAGCGCCGCAAGGCTCACCACCGCCATGGCTTCAAGCCCGCTGTCGCGCATGGCAGAAACCGAAAGTGAGCCCAGGCGCTTTGACAACCCCTTGCCATCAGCGCCCACAAGGAAGCTGTGATGGGCGTATTCAGGACGCGTGGCCCCCAGCGCCTCGGTAATCTCGATCTGCACGGCGGCGTTGACCACATGGTCTTCGCCGCGGATCACATGGGTGATGCCGAAATCAATGTCATCAATGACCGATGGCAGCGTGTAGAGATAGGTGCCATCCTCGCGGATCAGCACCGGGTCCGACTGCGAGGCGGTGTCAATATGCTGCGGCCCCCTGATCAAGTCATGCCATTCCACCCTGCGGCCATCCAGCTTGAAGCGCCAATGGGCCTTGCGCCCCTGCGCTTCCAGGCCTGCGCGCTCTTCCGCCGATAATTTCAGCCCGGCGCGGTCATAGACCGGAGGCGCGCCCCGTGCCGCTTGCCGCTTGCGGCGGCGGTCCAGTTCATCAGCAGTCTCGTAGCAAGCATAGAGCCGCCCCGAGGCGCGAAGCTTGTCCGACACCTCGTCATAACGCGCAAAACGTTTTGACTGATGCTCAACCCGGTCCGGCGTGATGCCAAGCCATTTCATATCCGCCGCAATGCCGTGGGCAAACTCCTCCGTCGAGCGCGCGGTATCCGTATCATCATAACGCAGCACAAACTGCCCGCCGGATTTTTGCGCGAACAGCCAGTTGAGAATGGCGGTGCGCGCGTTGCCGATATGGATGCGGCCCGTGGGCGAGGGCGCAAAGCGGACGATGGTCATTGTTTGTCCCTGAAGCCATTGGTGATCGGATAGCGCCGGTCGCGCCCGAAATTGCGTCTGGTGATTTTTACACCGGGTGCGGCTTGCCGCCTTTTGTATTCGGCAACATAAAGCATGTGCTGGATGCGCTTGACCAGGGTTTCGTCGTGGTTGATTTCAGCCATCGGCAATTCATTCTCGACTAACCCCAATAAGATCTTATCAAGCACATCATAGGGTGGCAGCGTGTCCTGGTCCTTCTGGTTTTCGCGCAGCTCCGCTGTGGGGGCCTTGGTGATGATGCGCTCTGGGATGACATGGCCTTGGGCATTACGCCAGGCGGCGAGGCGGTAGACTTGCGTCTTGTAGACATCCTTGATCGGATTGAAGCCGCCATTCATGTCGCCGTACAAGGTCGCATAGCCCACTGACATCTCTGACTTGTTGCCCGTGGTCAGCACCATGGCGCCAAACTTGTTGGAGATCGCCATGAGGATAACGCCGCGGGTGCGCGACTGAAGGTTTTCCTCTGTGACGCCCGGTGGCGTATCCTTGAACATGGGGCCAAGCGCTGACAGAAATCCTTCCACCGGTTGCTTGATCGGCACGACATCATAGCGCACGCCCAGGAGCTTCGCGCATTCTTCAGCATCAGAGAGACTGTCCTTGCTGGTATAGGCATAGGGCAGCATCACGCAATGCACGGCGTCTTTACCTAAAGCATCAACCGCCATGGCGGCGACCACAGCGGAATCAATGCCGCCCGAAAGCCCGAGCACCACGCCGGGAAAGCGGTTCTTGCGGACATAGTCGCCGAGCCCCAGCACACAGGCTTTCCAAGTCTCTTCTTCCTTCTCCGGCAGCCTGGCGATTT
>JANOTU010000165.1:0-2366 GCA_031416515.1 Hyphomicrobiales bacterium | reverse complement strand
TTGCGCCGTGGCAAGCGCAGGCGGGATTGCCGCACCCGTTGAACCACCGATCGGCAAGGCCGTGGAAGTGGGGCCGGCGATCACTGCTGTGGGTAGCGCGGGTGCGCGCGAGGTGGTAGCCGAGGGCGATATTTTCTTCCTCGACAAGATCAGCACCAATTCAGCCGGTGTTGGCGAGTTTGTTTTCAGTGATGGCTCGAAGCTAACGGTTGGACCCTCGGCCAGCATTGTGGTTGACAAGTTCGTGGCCAAGACCAAGTCGAGCTACAGAAAGCTGGGGCTGAACGCGGTCAAGGGTTCGTTCCGCTGGATCAGCGGCAAGAGCGCGTCCGTGGCCTATGAGATCGAGACCCCGCAAGGAACCCTTGGTATCCGCGGCACAACGCTTGATTTTACTGTCGATGACGAGGGCGTCGATGTCATGCTGATCAGCGGCGCAGCGCGGCTCTGCCGGGGGGCCACCTGCCGCGACATGAAAAAGACCTGCGAAAGCGTGCGCGTGCGCGGCGGGAATTTCCTCGAGACGATGCCGGTCGACAAGGCCTTCACTGGCAGGGATATGGCGGCAAGGGTGTTCCCGTTCGCTGATGATCCCGAGCTGCTTAGTCCTGGCTTCCGCGCCGGCGGCGACCGGTGCATGCGCCGTCTCGGGAAAACCAAGGCGGCATTCCTCCGCGGCCTGATCATGCAACAGCGGCCGCTCAAGATGTTTAGCGGCAAACTGGGCAAAAAAATCAGAACGCCGCTGAAGCTGAAGAGGCGGGAGCTTTTCAAGAAACTGCCATTCCCATGAGGCCTGCGGGCTGATCTGCCTTTCAACCGCATGAGCGGCGCGGACGATTGTGCCGAGGGTGACGGAGTTGTTTTCGGGATCGAGCAGGCGGTCGAGCTGGGAGCGGCTGGTTTGCATTTTCTCCGCCAGCGCGGTTTTGCTCAAGCCCTGTTCCTGCATCAGCGCGCCCAGCTGGCGGGCGATCACGCGCTTGAGGGCGCGGGCGGTGGTTTGGGGGAGGATGCCTTCCTGTTCGAGGAAGCTGTCAAAGGATGAACCCAGATGCGGATTTGTTTTCATGCTGTTGCCTCTTTCATGCCGACTGAGTCTATGATGAGAGTCTATTGTTGTCTCGCAAGCAGACGTTTTCGTGTGATCTTGCGGTGGCCATGGATGATGCGCAGGACGTGGACGGTGTCATCCCGCTTGGCGTGCTTGTAGATCACGATATAGGGCGGGACAATGCCGATGCGGATATTCGCGCCCAGTTCCGGACGCGGCGCGCCGCTGTCTGGAAACTCGCTCAAGCGAACAAAGTGGTTCTTGAACAGGCCGCGATATTTGACCACAGTCTGCGGACCCGCCTTGGCCAGCAGGTCAGCGTAAACAGAAAGAGAATCTGTATCCGCCAGATCAGTAATCGTTACTCGCGCCATATACCCATGGTGGCCAGGCGAGCTTTGGTGCGGGCTTCGTGCTCTTCAAGGCTGATGACTTCACCGCGCGCGACGGCTTCCAGCGCTTCATCGACAAGGGGCTTGGCCCAGGCGAGATCGTCCTCTTCGATCAGCCGTTCGGCGATGCGCTCGTCGAGAAGCTGCTGGACCGCCTGCTCAATGGAAGCAAAATCGCCCCGCGAGACATGCGCCTTGCACCATGCTTCCTGCTCGGGTGTGAGTGTAATGGTCATGGTGGTTTTTTATCACAGTGCCTGCGGCTTTGTCAGCTCTCAAAAATAATCCTGCAGCGCCCGAACATCGAGTTTGCCTTCGCGCTGGGCGACGATGGCTTTGGCGACCGCGAGGATGCCGGCGAGGGTTGTGTAGTAGGGGACTTTTTGGAGGAGGGCGGTTTGTCTTATGGGTTTCGAGTCGGATTGCGAGGTGGTGGTTTCGGTGGTGTTGAGGACCGGTTGGATTTCGCCGTCTTTCAGGGCGTCGACCACGTTGGGGCGGCCTTCGCGGACTTTGTTGATTTTGGTGGATGGTACGTTTTTTTCGACGAAGTAACGCTGGGTGCCGCCGGTGGCGACGATCTTGAAGCCGAGGCTTACGAGGTTGCGGATGGGGGCAAGAATTTTCGGCTTGTCCTGGTCTTTGACTGAGACGAAGATGGTGCCGGTGCGGGGGATACGCATGCCGGCACCCAGTTGCGCCTTGGCGTAGGCCATGTCGAATGTGGCATCGAGACCCATGACTTCGCCGGTGGAGCGCATTTCGGGGCCGAGCAGGACATCCACGCCGGGGAAGCGGTTGAAGGGAAAGACGGCTTCTTTGACCGCGACGTGGTTCAGCTTTTTGTTTTTCAGTTTGAAGGAGGCCAAGCTTTCGCCCGCCATCACCCGCGCCGCGATCTTGGCCACGGGGAGGCCGAT
>JANOTU010000164.1:0-11656 GCA_031416515.1 Hyphomicrobiales bacterium | reverse complement strand
GGATACCGGCGAACGCAACGCCAGCCGGTAGGGCAGGCGGTAGGGCAGAGAGAAATTGGAAATACGAATATCGTTTATTTTCAAAGGTTTAATTGAATATAATGGCGGAGGGGGTGGGATTCGAACCCACGGGAGGCTTGCACCTCCAGCGGTTTTCAAGACCGCCGCGATCGACCACTCTGCCACCCCTCCGGGATGCGGGCCGGGGTGCTATGTAGCAGTCATTGGCGGTGGGTCAAGTGGCGTAAGAGGGGTCGCTTGAATCGAGCAGCTTCTTCATCTCGTCGAAATGGGCGATGAACTGCTCGCGGTCGTTCTCCCATTCTTGCGCGGTTTTCTCCGCAACTTCTGGCGCCATGACGTGAAGTTTCTGGCCGGTTTGATAGGCCAGCACCATGTTGCGGCAGGAGCGCTCGAGATAATAGGTGAGGTCATAGGCCTCGGCAACGCTGGCAGCGCAGACCAGAATGCCGTGATTGCCCATCATCATGATCTGCTTGTTGCCCATGAGCCGGGCGAGCCTGTCGCCTTCCTCGTCGGAATTGGCCATGCCGCCATAATCCATGTCAAAGGCGATGCGGTTGAAAAAACGCGCGGTGTTCTGGTCGATGGGCAGGATGTCGGGATTGGCCAGCGAGGCGATTGCGGTGGCGTAAGGGGTGTGCAGATGAATGATGCAGCGGGCCTGGGGCAGGGCGGCATGCAGGCGCCCGTGCAGCGACCAGGCGGTGAGATCAGGCGCACCTGGTCTGGTCATGGTGGATTTGTCATCCCCATCCAGAGCCAGGAGCTCGGAGGCCTTGATGGTTGAGAAATGCCGCCAGCGCGGGTTCATCAGGAACTGCTTGCCGTCTGCCGAAACCGCAAGGCTGAAATGATTGGCCACCGCCTCATGCCAATCGTAGTGAGCCGCGAGACGAAAGGCCGCCGCAAGATCGACACGCAATTGCCATTCGCTTGAGTCACTTTTCAGATCAGCCTTGATTGCCGTAATATTGCTCATTAAGGGGTCTCCGCATATGAAAGCGACAAGCGTAGCGCAATTGACTGGGAAGTGGAAGATCATGGCAGTTAGAATAATTTCATTGGCCTCGGCGTTGCTGGCGGCGGGCGCTGTGTCCGCGGCCTCGGCTGAGGGTGCGACCGGCAGATGGATCATGGCGAATGGCAAAATCACGGTGCAGATATCGCCCTGCGGCGGCAATCTTTGCGGGGTGATCGTGGCCATGAAGAAGCCGCTCGACAAGCACGGGCGGCCCAAACGCGACAAGGACAATCCAAACCCCGCCTTGCGCAAGCGCCCGGTCATTGGGTTGACTGTGCTGTCCAACATGAAGCCTGGCGGCGAAGACCGCTGGGCTGGCGAGATTTACAACGCCGATGACGGCAATACCTATAATTCCTACATGAGCCTTGACGGCGACACCATGAAGGTCAAGGGATGCGTGGCCTTCATCTGCAAGAAAATGTCATTCTCCCGCGTCAACTGAGTAAGCCATGATCACCAGAACCGCCTTTGCCCTGCTTCTCGCCTTCAGCCTGCCAGCCGCGGCGCAGAGCTTGGCTGATCTTCCTTTTGACCAGCAACTCACCCTGGCCAAGGTGGGCGATATTGATGCGCAGCTTTCGGTGGCGGAGGCTTATGAGAATGGCGATGCTGAAGGTGGCGTCAATGGCGCGGAAGCTGCCAAATATTATCGCCTGGCCGCCCTCCAGGGCAATGTCGAGGCGCAATACCGGCTGGCGCGCATTGTCGCCAAGGGGGTCAAGGGCCTGAAGCTGGATCACGGCACAGCCGCCAAGCTTTATCTTGATGCCGCCACCAAGGGGCATTTGGGCGCCATGAACGCGCTTGGCCAGCTTTACCAGAACGGGCAGGGCGTCAAGGCAGATCAGACCAAGGCCATTGAATGGTACACGAAGGCGGCGGACGGAAAACTTGCCGATGCCGAAAACAATCTGGGTGTGATGTATCTGAGTGGCAAAGGGGTAACGCGCGATCTGGGCCAGGCCTTCAAGCTGTTTGAACGCGCTGCGGCCCAAGGCGATGGCTGGGGCCTCAACAATCTGGGCGGCATGTATGAAATGGGCTGGGGCACGGCCAAGAACCCGGCCAAGGCGCTTGAGCTTTACCAGCAGGCGCTGGCCAAGGGCAATGCGGTGGCCTCCGAGAACATCAAGCGGCTCACGCCTGCGAAACCATTAACCACGCCCTGATACGAAAAATTTACGACCTTCCAGCCAAATGTGCTTTACCGTGGACGGCGGTTCTGTGAGTGGGTGCTGATATGCGTCGTATTACGATTCTGTCGATTCTGATGCTTTCCGTGGGCCTGGTGCTGGTGGGATGCGCCTCGCGCAATGAAAAGAGAGCCGGCCTCAATCCCTTCGCCGGCACCGGCAGCCCCTATTACAAGGGCAAAGGCCCGGTGCCGTGGGGCGGCGGACGCTTTCATGTGGGCAGCCCCTATCAGGTGGCGGGCAACTGGTTCACGCCCAAGGAGCAGCCCAATTACGACAAGGAGGGTGCGGCCTCCTGGTACGGCGAGGCTTTCAACCGCCGCATGACCTCCAACGGGGAATGGTTCGACATGACCCGCCTGACAGCGGCCCATGCCACGCTGCCGCTGCCCAGCTATGTGAAGGTTTCCAATCTGGAGAATGGCCGCGAAGTTGTGGTGCGCGTCAATGACCGCGGGCCTTTTGTCGGCACCCGCATCATCGACATGTCAAAACGGGCGGCCCAGGCGCTCGATTTTCAGGGCGCTGGCAAAGCGCAAGTGCGAGTCCAGTATATCGGGCCGGCACCGCTTGACGACAATGGCAAGCACCTCATCGCCATGAACAATGAATTGGAGCGCGGAACACCGCCGCGCCGCATGATCGCCGCCGCCAGCAAGCCGCGCGGCAAGGTTCAGGTCGCTGCGTTCGTGCCCAAGGCGCAGGAACGGATCCCTGAGGAAGAAGCCACTCCCGCCATTGGCGACGGCTACTATGTTCAGGTGGGCTCCTTCGCCAACCCCGACAATGCCGAAAGAACCAGAGCGGCGCTGGCGTCCACGTGGCCGGTGCAGGTGATTGAGACCGGGGACGTTTACCGCGTCCGCCTCGGCCCCATCTCGGGCCGCAGCGACGCCGACGCCGCCCTCAACGACACCATCATCCTCGGCCACGCCGATGCCTATGTGGTGCCAGCCGCGGATGTCCACGCGGCGCTTTGAGGAATATGGAATTTAGTCCTTGACAGCGTACGCTCAACCGGCTATAAGCGGGTATTCTCCAAAATTGTAAGTCTAGATCGTGAGCGCAAGGCCCCTGTTCAGCAGGGGCCTCGCTGAAATCCAATTGGCTCCGTTGCGGCCATGGTAAAACACGCGCTGGACTTGCGGGAGATTTTGTCGATAACTATGGCGATTACACACAGGATAGGTTCCATGCGGATTACGATTGAGATCGACGATAAGCTGATGGCGGCGGCGATGAAGGCTTCTGGCGCGGCGACCAAGCGCGAGACGATTGAGATGGCGCTGGAATTGCTGGTGCGGCGGGGCAAGCAGTTGGATATCCGGAATCTGCGCGGCAAGGTTCAATGGGAGGGCGATCTTGATGCCATGCGCCGGGACCGATGACACTTGCGATCGGTGGGAGGGGTGATCCGCAGATGACGCAGATGGGCGCAGATAAGGATGAAGATGGCGCAAAGCTTGGGTTTTCTTATCTGCGGTCATCGGCGCAATCTGCGGACAGGCCTTGCCCCCCCCCCAACTTGGGAGGGTGAGGGAGGACCTGCGCTTATTGTTTGGCTGCGGTGTCCCCTCATCTTCCCGTCGCAAGGAAGGGCGACGGGCCCCTTCTTCTCCCGAGGGAGAAGAGAAGAGGATTTACGAACACCCGCTGGTTGATCCGCAGCTGTCGCACTTCAGGCAGGTGCCGTTCCGCACCATGGTGAAGTTGCCGCATTCGCCGCAAGATTCGCCGACGTAGCCTTTCAGGCGGGCTTCGGCTCTCCGGTCGAGGGTTATGCTGAAGCTGGATTCGGTGGTGATGACGGAAGCGTCTGCGAGGGCCAGGGCGCCGATGGTTTCGTTGGCGATGCGCATTTGCAGGGCCTGGACGGGGGAAGTGGTCGTGCTTTGCGGCATCACCACGACGTTGGAGAGGTTCTGGTTGCGCACGAAGCCGGAGGAGAGGACCCGCTGGGCTGGAACGCGTGGCGTGTCCTCGCCTTTGCCAAGCGCGTCAAAGCCCATTTCTGAGGCTTCGACATGGGCGAGGTCGTTGCGGCCCAGATAGGAGACGGCCAGCTCGCGGAAGATGTAGTCGAGGATCGAGGTGGCGTTCTTGATCGAGTCGTTGCCTTGCACCATGCCGGCGGGCTCGAATTTGGTGAAGGTGAAGGCGTCGACGAACTCCTCCAGCGGCACGCCGTATTGCAGGCCGACGGAGACGGCGATGGCGAAGTTGTTCATCATGGCGCGGAGCGCCGCACCCTCTTTGTGCATGTCGATGAAAATCTCGCCGAGCTTGCCGTCGTCATATTCGCCGGTGCGCAAGTAAACCTTATGGCCGCCGACGACGGCCTTCTGGGTGTAGCCCTTGCGGCGGCCGGGGAGCTTGTCGCGGCCCTTGATTACTTCGACGATCTTCTCGACCACGGTTTCGATGCGGCTGACCATGGGCTTGGCCATCAGCGATTCAACAGCGTCTTCCTCGCCATCCGTGTCATCGGCGAGGAGCTGCGATGACAGCGGCTGCGACAGCTTGGAGCCGTCGCGGTAGAGGGCGTTGGCCTTGGTGGCAAGTTTCCAGGAGAGCATATAGGCGGCGTTGCACTCTGCCACGGTTGCGTCATTGGGCATGTTGATGGTTTTGGAAATGGCGCCCGAAATGAAGGGCTGGCTGGCGGCCATCATGCGGATGTGGCTTTCAACCGAGAGATAGCGCTTGCCGAGACGGCCACAGGCGTTGGCGCAATCGAAGACCGGGAGATGCTCGTGCCTGAGGGCAGGGGCTTCCTCCAGCGTCATGGCGCCGCAGACATGGATGTTGGCCTTGTCGATGTCGGCTCTGGAGAAACCAAGCGAGCCCAGGAAATCAAAGCCGTAGTCATCAAGCTGGGCATCGGTGAGCTTGAGGACGGTTTTGCAGAACTCATCGCCCAGGTTCCACTTGTTGAATACCATCTTGATGTCGAAGGCGGAGGCAAGGCCTGCTTCGACCTTGGCGATCTGCGCATCGCCAAAGCCCCTGGAGCGGAGGCCTGCGTGATTGATGCCCGGCGCATCAAGGAGGGTTCCGTGGCCCACGGCGTAGTTGATGATCTTTTCAATCTGCTCCTGGGCATAGCCCAGGGTGCGGAGCGCTTCGGGCACCGCCTGGTTGATGATCTTGAAATAGCCGCCGCCCGCGAGCTTCTTGAATTTCACCAGGGCAAAATCAGGCTCGATGCCGGTGGTGTCGCAATCCATGACCAGGCCGATGGTGCCGGTGGGGGCAACGACCGTCGCTTGGGCGTTGCGGTAGCCGTGGGCTTCGCCGAGTGTTACGGCGCGGTCCCAGGCCTTGCGGGCATGGGCGACGAGATCCTTGTCCTTGATTTCCGATTCGTCGAGCGGCACGGGAGCGATGTGAACCTGCTCGTAGCCCACGGCTGCGCCATAGGCGGCGCGGCGGTGATTGCGCATCACCCGCAGCATATGGCTGCGGTTTTTCTCAAAGCCGGGGAAAGGGCCGAGTTCCTTGGCCATTTCAGCGGAGGTTGCATAGGAAACGCCGGTCATGATGGCGGAGAGGGCGGCGCAAATGGCGCGGCCTTCATGGCTGTCATAGGGAATGCCGGCGGTCATCAACAACCCGCCGATATTGGCAAACCCCAAGCCCAGGGTGCGGAACTCGTAGGAGAGGCGGGCGATTTCTTTTGACGGAAACTGCGCCATCATCACCGAGATTTCGAGAACGACGGTCCATAGGCGCACGCCGTGTTCGTAAGCTTCGATGTCGAACTTGCCCGTGGCCACATCGCGGAACTGGAGCAGGTTGAGCGAGGCCAGATTGCAGGCGGTGTCATCGAGGAACATATATTCCGAGCACGGATTCGACGCGCGGATTTCGCCCGATGCCGGGCAGGTGTGCCAGTCATTGATGGTGGTGTGGAACTGAATGCCGGGATCAGCCGAGGCCCAGGCGGCATGGCCGATCTTGTCCCAGAGATCACGGGCTTTCAGCGTCTTGGTGGTTTTCTTGGTGAGCCTGCCGATCAAATTCCAATCGCCATTGGTTTCAACGGCGCGCAGGAAATCATCGGTGACGCGCACCGAGTTGTTGGAATTCTGGCCGGAGACGGTGCGGTAGGCCTCGCCGTCCCAATCGGTGTCGTAGCTGTCAAACTCGATTTCGGTGAAGCCCTGCTTGGCGAACTGGATGACGCGCTTGACCAGATTGTCCGGCACCATGTTGCGCCGCGCATCCCTGACCGCGCGCTTGAGAGCGGGGTTCTTTTCGATCTCGTAGCAATCCTCGCCGGGGCCTTCGCAATTGACGCAAGCCTTCATGATGGCGGCCAGATGCTTCTTGACGATCTTCGAGCCGGTGACGAGGGCGGCAACCTTCTGCTCCTCCTTCACTTTCCACTCGATGTAGTCTTCGACATCGGGGTGATCGACATCAACGACCACCATCTTGGCGGCTCGCCTGGTGGTGCCGCCGGATTTGATGGCGCCTGCGGCGCGGTCGCCGATTTTCAGGAAGCTCATGAGGCCAGAGGATTTGCCGCCGCCTGAAAGTTTTTCATTCTCGCCGCGCAGGAACGAGAAGTTGGAGCCGGTGCCGGAGCCATATTTGAACAGGCGGGCCTCGCGCACCCAAAGGTCCATGATGCCGCCTTCATTCACAAGGTCATCGGCAACCGACTGGATAAAGCAGGCATGGGGCTGGGGATGCTCATAGGCTGATTTCGACTTGGTGAGCTTGCCGGTTTCATGATCGACATAATGGTGGCCCTGGCCTGGGCCATCAATGCCGTAGGCCCAATGCAGGCCGGTGTTGAACCATTGCGGCGAGTTGGGCGCGCATTTCTGCGTGGCCAGCATGAAGCAATGCTCGTCATAGAAGGCGCGGGCGTCTTCTTCGCTGTCGAAATATCCGCCCTTGAGGCCCCAATAGGTCCAGGTGCCAGCGAGACGGTTGAACACCTGCCTGGCGCTATGCTCGCCGACAATGCGTTCTTTCTCCGGCAATGCGGCAAGCGCCTCCTCATCGGCGACCGAGCGCCAGGCCCAGGAGGGAATCTTGTTTTCTTCAACCCGCTTCAGCTGTGCAGGCACACCAGCTTTGCGGAAATACTTTTGCGCCAAGATATCCGCAGCCACCTGACTCCACGAGGACGGAACCTCCATCTCCTCAAGACGAAACACCACCGAGCCATCGGGATTTTTGATCTCGCTGACGGTTTTACGGAATTCGATGGCGGCGTAGGCGTCCTGTCCGGCCTTGGTGTAGCGGCGTTCAATGCGCATTGTCTTTATCCCTCTTTCATCATTCAATTGCTTCCACGCCAAACGTCACAAACACCCACCCCGCGAGATGAAAACGCCCGGGCTTTTGGTCTTTTGATTTTGGTTTTACTCACGCTGACCGGACCTGATCGGGTCTTACGTCTGCACTCACGACCTTGGGTGTGAAACTAGAACATCAAAACTCACTCGTCAACGCCTAGTGTGTTAACAAAGGCTCGCCACCACATATAGTATCCACAGTTTTGGGTCCCCTGTGGATATGTCCCAATTCATCCGATTCGTCGCTTAAGCTCAAGTGATATGTGGATTTAATTTTGTGGACAGGACAGGGGCGCTGGCCAAGGGCCGCTGGGCGCAAAGTCCGTCAAGAGGTTTTGAAAATATATTTATCGTTAACAAGAGGTTAATTTCTCTCGACAGGCTGCGGCCGGGATCGAATCGGCCCCATGACAGCGAGCAGAACCAGTGCCAGCGTTGTGATCCCCGCCAAGACCGCCCAAGCCTCGTTGATGGCGAGGGTGAGGCTTGCCGCCTGAACTGCGTCCATGATGGAAATCAGCCCCATGGCATCGTCTGCCGCTGGCAATTCATCCAGGGTGAGGCCAAGCAAGCGGGCTGCTTCCATGGGGTTGGTGTGGATCATTTCGGTCAGCATTCCGGCGTGTTCGGGGCCACGGGTGAACAACACCGTATCAATGAGCGCTATGCCGATGGCACCGCCCAGATTGCGGCAGAGATTATAAAGGCCGCTGGCATCGCCCACCTGCTCGCGGGGCAGGAGCCCTAGGGCAAAACGCGTGGGCGGCAGAATGCACAGCGCCACAAAGCTGCCGCGCATGATCTGCGGCCAGAACATCTCATCATAGTCGGTGTTCACCGTTTGATTGACGCTCATGGCCAGGCCAATGCAAAAAAAGGCAAAGCCGATGGCCGAGAGCAGGCGCGCATCATAGCGCCGGTCCAGCCAGACCGTGATGGGCGCGGTGACGAGTTGCGCAATCCCCGTCACCAGGATGATGAGGCCTATATCAATCGGCCCATGGTTGCGCACAAATGCCAGGAACACCGGCATCAGGTAAACTGAGCCAAACAGGCCCAAGCCCAGCAGAAAACTTACCCCGCAACCGAAAGCCAGATTGCGGTCGCGCAGCAACTGGAAATCGACCACAGGTTTTGGCCTTCGCACCGCCAGGACCCCGAAGAGGATGAGAATGGCAAAAAGTCCGGTGACCGGAAGCGATAGCCAGCCTCGGTCAGGGGCTTCCTTGAGGCCGATCTCCAAGGCGGCAAGCCCGGCGGCAATGAGGAGCACGGACACCCAATCAAGGCTTGGCAGGAGACTGAGCTGCGGGCGTTCGCGCGGCAGGCTCAAAAGGCCTGCAACCAGGGTGATGATGCCGGGAATCACGTTGATCAGGAACAGCCAGTGCCAGGAGAAGCTTTCCGTGAGCAAGCCGCCGGTGATCGGCCCGAAGGCGGGAGCCAATACGGCCAGAACACCGCCCATGGTCGTTGCCATGGTTTGCTGAAACCCGCGCTCGAACAGCAGGAAGATGGCAGAGAACACCAGCGGAATGAGCACGCCTCCCGCCAGGCCTTGCATGACCCGCCAGAAGATCAGATCCGCAAAGCCCACGCTGGCAGCACAGCCGATGGATGCGAGCGTAAAGGCGGTAATCGCCCCGCAGAACAGCCAGCGCAGGGTGAACACCCGGGTCAGCAGCCCGGTGAGCGGAATGGCGATAACCTCGGCAATGAGATAGGAGGTCTGCACCCAGCTCATATGGTCAGCGCCCAGCTTGAGCGCCTCCTGAATGACGGGAAGCGAAGTGATGACGATCTGGATATCAAGGATCGCCATGAACATGCCAATGCACATGGCGCCAAAGCCGATCCACAACCGATAAGGACGAATCATCGGCGGCACTATGAAGGGCCAGAGCTGTTCCGCCAACAGGGCATTCGGAATGCAGCAGGGGAATCGCATTTGAAATTCTCCCGTAGCGCGACTATGCGCTCTACCGCGATTTGCCGGGCGATGCGGCGTGTGGAGCGCAGGCGTGTCTGATGCCCAACCATGTTGACATCATCATCATTCCCGCTGACGAAGACGGGCTTTGGCGCACATACTGGCCGCGCTTCGCCATGTCGCGCTCAACCCGGCGCGGGCGCGGCTGGTCGAACCTGCGCGCTCATCTCGCGGGCAAGGAAGACGAGGTGGTCAGGGTGGCCCCGGCGCTGGAGTGGATCACCGCCATGGAGACGCGCACCGGCATAACCCTGCCGCTCGGGGGGCGCAGAGTTAGGGGGTTGTTGAAACTGTCACCGTAATGGCGGGGGAAGGTGGCTCGCGCCCCCTTTCTTTCCTGGGCGCGAGACGGATGAGGGGGCGGTGAGCCAAGTCATGGAGCCTTCGGGACTCGCGGAACCGCCCCCTCATCCGGCGCTTCGCGCCACCTTCTCCCGCAAGGTGAGAAGGGGAAGAAAGGGGGAAGCGCTGGGCGGGGTCAGGACGGGGCGCTGCCTACCGAGATCATGCGCTTGAGTTCCGGCGTACCCGGCCCCAGGGCTGCGGGCTGCTGTTTGCCGGGAATGACGGCCACATCATAGAACTCGGAGACGATGCCCTCGAGACCAAGCGAATGGGCGATGTCGCCGCTGGCGAGATCGACCACATAGAGGCCGCAGCGGGCTTCCATCTGGCGCTGCTCCAGCGCCTGGTCGAGGGCGAGGCCGGCGAAGGTCTTGCTGTCGCGGGGTTTGGACAGGCCCATGATGGCGTAATTGCCAGCAAAGCTCAGGCCCCTGAGATAGCCGGGGCAGAAGCACAAAGGCTGGAATTTGCCGCCGTCCACAAAGCCGAATTCGCCGGTGCCGGAATTGTGCAGCCATAACCTGCCAGCATGCCAGCGTGGCGAATGCGGCATGGAAAGGCCTTCGCAGATGGGCTCGTTAGAAATATTCGTGGGCGATCTTTGGGACCGGAAGTTTGCCAAGCTTGTGATATAGCGATATTTTCAGCATATCCGCGGTCTTGAACCCGTAGGATTTTCTGATCACCACTTTTGCTTTTCACTGTTGAATTGGCGAAACAATAAGAGGAAATATATCAGTAAAAGCCTCCTGGATCACCGGCCAGATCATCGGCTTTGATGGCGGCAGATCGTCCCTGCGCAACAAGGGCTGAAAAAATGATCCGTGTCCGGAGGAAAACTGGCGGCACCGCAGCTTAAGGGTTGCATGGCTGGTGATCCAGCCTGTAAGCAGGCGGAATGGAAATTGGACTTTACACTTTCGCCGATGTCGCCCCCGGCGCTGCCGCCGGCCAGCGTCTCAAAAACCTTATCGAGGAAATGGAACTCGCCGACCAGGTGGGTCTTGATATCTTCGGTGTTGGTGAGCACCACCGGCCTGATTATGCGGTCTCATCTCCGGCCGTCGCTCTTGCTGCGGGTGCGGCGCGCACCAGGCGGATCAGGCTCACCAGCGCTGTCACGGTGCTGAGCTCGGATGATCCCGTGCGCGTGTTCCAGCAGTTCTCAACGCTTGATCTCATTTCCGGTGGGCGCGCCGAGATCATGGCGGGCCGGGGGTCTTTCATCGAGTCCTATCCACTCTTCGGCTACAGGCTTGAAGATTACGATGCGCTGTTTGCGGAAAAACTCGGGCTCCTTTTGAAACTCCGCGAGCAGGCCAGGATCACCTGGGCCGGACAACTCCGCGCCCCCCTCAATGACATCGGCGTCTATCCGCGCCCTGAGCAAAACCCGCTGCCCATCTGGATCGCCGTGGGCGGCACGCCGCAGTCAGCGGTCCGCGCCGCAACGCTCGGCCTTCCCATGGCCTTTGCCATCATCGGCGGGGAGCCTGCGCGCTTTGCCCCGTTTTTCGATCTTTACCGGCAAACCGCGTTGCAAGCAGGCCGCGATCCTGCCTCCCTGAAAACCAGCCTCAACATGCACGGCTTTGTGGCGGGCACCATGGAAGAGGCCAAAGAGATTTTCTATCCGCCGCAAACCGAAGTGATGACCCGCATTGGCCGCGAGCGCGGCTGGCCGCCGCAATCGCGCCTGCAATTTGACGGCGCCTGCGGCCCACATGGTCATCTCATCATCGGCAGCCCGGAGGAGGTGGCGGCGAAG
>JANOTU010000163.1:0-5242 GCA_031416515.1 Hyphomicrobiales bacterium | reverse complement strand
TTGGTCCCCCCGGCCTTCGCCGGGGCAGGCTCCAGCCCAATCGTCCCCATCTTCAAGGCCCCCATCTCGCGGGCCAGCAGCAGGACCTTGACGAAAAGCTCCTCGATATCCTTCAGAAAGCGCCGCCGGAACGTGGCGATGGTGTCGTGGTCGGGGTTCTCATTGGCCGCGACAAAGCGGAATGCCACCGAGTCATGGGTGGCGCGCTCCAGCGTGGCGCTGGAAAACACACCCGTGGCGTAGCCATAGACCAGAATGCCAAGCAGAACGCGCGGGCTGTATGCCGCCTTGCCGGACCCGCGATAGCTCCGGCCCATCGAGCCCAGGTCCAGCGCGCCTACGACCTCAACCACAAACCGCGCCAAATGCTCTTCGGGAAGCCAATCATCAATCGAAGGCGGCAGAAGAAATCCGGTCAGTCGGTCACTGGGACGGAAATTGCTCATGGGAAACCCGTCTTTCATGCAAAACAAATCAGTGTACTGACTATATCGGCAACATGCGGGGAATACCAGGGAAAAGTTGGGCAACGATCGGTTTTTCGGAAAGAATCAGCGGCAGAAATGGGAATGTGGCGTTGAATCCGACAGGCTGCTAGCGATGACTCCACGCCTTGAAGCCGCCTCACGCGTTCGCCCCGCTGAAGCCAGCGCATCGCTCAACAGTGATGGCGATCACTTTATCACGCGCGGACCTTGCCGCCTCGGCCTCACCGGCGAACGCGGGCAGGCGCAGCGTCTTGGCGCGCTCGGACAGTCGCTCGGCAAGTTCGCCGATAGCGGCCTCGGCGTCGCCGACCGTCAGACCGATTGTCCTGGCCAGGATGAGGAAGTCCTGGCGGGTTAGCCGGTCATCCTTGCCGTTCAGCTTCAGGGCCATCCGGTCGCCGCCAAGGCCTGGAAAGACGCGTGTGTTGACAGCGTCATAGAGCGGCGCAAAACGCACGGTCGTGAAAGCCTTGGCGCCCGCCTCGGCCGTCTTGAGCATCGCCAGGTTCTTCAGGTGCATATCGCCATCGGCAATCAACCAGGCGAAGACTGCGCGACGAAACAAGATGTCGAGGTCGGCGGCGGGATCGGTCGAAAGCGGACGCAGGCCCCGCGCCATGCGCTCGATCGTGCCGTCATATTTTGCCGAAGCCGGAAGATCCAGGATGGAGCAGAAGTCCTCCATCGCCAGACGACGGTCGTCCTTGGGGCCGTGGCGGATATCGAACCGCTCGACCACCAACGCTGGCGCCATGCCGTCGGGCATCTCGATCAGGGCCGCGTCGGACACCTCGAACCCGGCGGCGCGTCCAAGCTCCAGGCATAGCCATTCCACAATCGGCAGCATCTCGAATCCCGCTGTCCCTGCGGGCTTGAGAATGTGAGTGAAGGGCTGGTCGATGGCCGGAACGAGAGCGCCATCCGGCGTCAGGCTCATCGGCGCCTTGATCTGGACGCCCGACAGGCGTGGCGTTTCGGCGCGCGCGAAGAGACGCGCCAGGTTCTGCTCGAAGGTCTCCTCGATCTCGCCCCGCGCCGGTCCTGTGTACACGCCCGTGAAACGGCCCGCGTCGAGGAAACTGGCAAGCGTGGTGGTGAGCACATCGGCAGGCAGTGTCGCCAGTTCGTCGCGGTCCTCGACAATGACGATGTTGGACATATAGCGCCGACCGCGCCGTAGCGCTTCGCGTTCGTCGCGTTCATGGAGGACCTGGGCAAGCCAGCCCTCCGGCAGCAGCGACTCGATGAACGCCGGCAGCTTGCCCGGCGTCGTCTCGCGCACCGGCGCCGGACCAACCCGTCTCTGAGCCTTCCAGCGCCATTCGAAACCGTCATGACTCAGGCGGCCCAGAGGTTCGCCGTGCCAGGCGACCAGAAGATCGAACGCCGCCTTGTTGACGGGGACTTTGGCTCCGCCGGGCTGGGCCAACAGGAAGCGTTCGGCACCCTCTCCCTCCCGGTACCATTCATTCTCACGCGCCAGCGCCCAGACAGCGTCAGCCGCCGCGCGTGGCGTTCCATGCTCCTCCACCAGCCGGGCTGCCATCTGGGCGCGCATTTCGACGGTGACGGCGCTGGCGTGTTCGCTTCGCAGGCGGAAGGCTTCGAGGAAGCGTTGGCGTGGCGACGACGCGGCGACGCGTAGTTCTCCCAGATCGTCGCCAATCACCGCGATCGCCGTCGAAGGGTGCGCCGGGGCTTGATTCTGAACGATCTCAAGCGTGCGCAAGCGCGTGCGCTGGTTGCGGCGACCACTGATGAACAGGCGCCCGTCTGGCGTGGGCGCGAGCAGAGCCGCGCTTGCGGACGAGAGATAGGCGTTGGGATAGAGGTAGTGGGCGATGCGGACGGCATGGCCCATGATGGTCGCCTCCGCGTCACCATCATGATCGACATAAACGCCCCGAACGAGATGAATCAGCTCGCCGGCTTGCGCGCGCTGATGCGCCCGCTTCGCATCGATCGTTTCTCCCACCAGGTGGATAGTCACAGGATTATCCCGCATTTCAGATGCGCGTTAATCGCACATCTCTGGGCGATCAGTCAAGTATTATCGCGCATTTGAAATGCGGGATAATTCTCAGCTTCCCGCTAGTGCCTTTCGTCCTCCCGCGAAGGCGCGGGCCTCTCCTTCTCCCAAGGGACAAGGAAAGTCAGGTGTAATTTTCCGCGATGATCGACGTGATCGTCGGCTTACGTCCACTCAAGGGATTTTCCGGATTCCAGCCCAGGCTGGTCTCATAGAACCGCGTTGACAGCGCGTCATACATCACCAGGCGGCCAGCCAGGCTTTCGCCGATCCCCAGAATCTCCTTGATCACTTCCATGGCCTGCATCGAGCCCACGACGCCGGGCAGCGCGCCGAGGATGCCCGCTTCCTCGCAAGCGGGGAAAAGTCCGCGTGGCGGGATGTCGCCGATCAGGCAGCGATAGCTGGGCCATGGCGTTCCATCCGGCGACTTTTCATGCGGCTTGAAAGTTGATATCTGGCCGTCGAACTGACCCACCGCTGCGGAGACCAAGGTTTTTTGGGCAAAGTAGCAGGCATCGCTTGCCAGAAAACGTGTCGGGAAATTATCGCAGCCGTCGGCGACGATGTCGTATTGCGCAATGATGTCGAGCGCATTTTCGGCGGTGAGACGGTGCGGGTGTTCAACAACATTCACATGTGGATTGAGCGCGCCCAGCATCGCGCGCGCGCTTGTGGTTTTCATCTCGCCCACGCGCGGCGTTGTATGCGCAATCTGGCGCTGGAGGTTCGAGAGACTCACCGTGTCATTGTCGATGATGCCGATGGTGCCGATGCCCGCAGCAGCAAGATACAGCAGCGCTGGTGAACCAAGACCGCCTGCGCCGATGACCAGAACCTTTGCGGATTTGAGTTTGTTCTGCCCCTGGCCGCCCACATCCTGAAGCACAATATGGCGGGCGTAGCGTTCGACCTCGGCGGCGACAAGCGCCATCAACCCCAAGCTCCGTCATGCCAGCGAAAGCTGGCATCCAGCTTTCTTTTGCGCCGCGAAGGAAGCTGGACCCCAGCTTTCGCTGGGGTGACGGCAATATTGGCACCCAGCGGCTTCATGCTGTCCCCGATGAGCCGAAACCTCCGGCACCGCGCGCTGTTTCATCAAGGCTGTCGACTTCCAGCCATGTCGCCTGCGTCACCGCGGCAATCACCATCTGGGCGATGCGGTCGCCCCGGGCGATCACAAAATCCTCAGCGCCGTGGTTGATCAGCGGCACCTTGATTTCGCCCCGGTAGTCACTGTCAATGGTGCCGGGCGCATTGAGCACGGTGACGCCGTGTTTGACCGCAAGGCCGGAGCGCGGGCGCACCTGCGCTTCAAAACCTTGCGGCAGCGCCATGGCAATGCCGGTGGGCATGAGCAAGCGGGCACCGGGTTTCAGCACGGCGTCTTCCGCCGCTCGAAGGTCCATGCCGGCGGCCCCGGCGGTTTCATAAGCGGGCAGCGCCACATTCTGGCCCAGCCTGGTGATGCGAACTTGCGTCATTGCGCCAGCCTTTGCATGAGGCGCGATGCCACCTCGCGCTTGCTCATGTCCGGCCAGGTTTCAACGCCCTGCGCCGTCACGATATGAACCTGGTTGCGTTCGCCGCCGAAAACGTCACCGCTCACATCATTGGCCACAATCATGTCGCAGCCCTTTTTGGCGAGCTTGGCGCGGGCATTGTCAGCCAAGTTCTCCGTCTCCGCCGCAAAGCCGACAACCAGACGCGGGCGCTTCTTTTCAAGCGCTGCGATGGTTTTGAGAATGTCCGGATTTTCCGACAGTGCCAGGGTTGGCGCTGTTCCGGATTTCTTGATTTTTCCGGGTGCGGCGGCCACGCGCCAATCCGCCACCGCTGCGGCGAAGATGGCGATGTCGCAGGGCATTTCGGCTTCGCAAGCCTTGAGCATGTCCGCAGCGCTTGTCACCGCTACCACCCGCGAACCCGGTGGCGCCGGCAAATTCACCGGTCCCGATATGAGCACCGTCTCCGCCCCCAGCGCCACGGCGGCTTCAGCGATGGCATAGCCCTGCTTGCCGGAGGAATGATTGGAGATATAGCGCACCGGGTCAATGGCCTCGCGGGTGGGACCGGCGGTGATCACGACTTTTTTGCCCGCCAGCGGGCGCGGTTGCGGTTGTAGTTTTGCTTCGATGGCGGCGAGAATTTCAACCGGCTCCGCCATGCGGCCAGGGCCAAATTCACCGCAGGCCATTTCGCCCTCATTCGGGCCGATTACGCTGATGCCGTCCTGCTTCAGCATTGCGAGATTGCGCATGGTGGCGGCATGGGTCCACATCCGCACATTCATGGCAGGCGCAATCAGCACCGGCTTGTCAGTGGCGAGAAGGGCGGTGGCGGCGAGATCATTCGCAAAACCATGGGCCATCCTGGCCATCAAATCAGCCGTGGCAGGGGCAACAACGAGAAGATCGGCAGCGCGTGACAGTTCGATATGGCCCATCTCGGTTTCATCGGTGAGGCTGAAAAGCTCGGTGTAAACTTTTTCACCCGTCAGGCTGGCTGCCGAAAGCGGTGTCACAAATTCCGCCGCCGCCTTCGTCATGATGCAGCGGACTTTTGCGCCGCGCGTTTTCAGCAGGCGGATCAGCTCCAGGCATTTAAATGCCGCGATGCCGCCGCCAATGATGAGGAGGACGGTTTTTCCGGTTAGTGTGCTCATGGTATGATTATGCCAGCAATTGGCAGGCCGTGCCACTCGCTGATTGCAGGCTAGTTTTCG
>JANOTU010000162.1:0-2156 GCA_031416515.1 Hyphomicrobiales bacterium | reverse complement strand
CGGGCAACCGCTGGGCCAACCAACAAAGCCAAAACACTTGCCGCCAGAACAACAACACGAACACTCATAATTCACCCGTCAAATATTAACACTGACCCGACCACACTATATTTCCTAATAAATGTAAATACAAGTGCTTTTATGCAGCTTTGATATTTAGTTTTTCTTGCGACGACCAGAGTTTGACTGTTTGGCAAGTGGTGTCAGCCATTTTGAGACTCCGCGCTTGCGCGAGGCCATACAATATGACATAAAGAACTAGGACAGTGACCCTGTCCTTTATTGGTGTGATCAGATGCTCCGGACCAAGACAGCCAAAGCCCTGAACATGGTGGCGAATATCGCCGCCAACACCACTTTCTCGCGCCCGTTCACGCCCGCAAAACGTAAATAAGGGCCGAGCTCCGGCGCCTGAGGGTGACTTAGAGTTTGATCCTGCGGCGAACCGGGAACATCTCCCTCCCCAAGATTGAACGCCAACAAGATACGACTCCCCGGATCAACTGGGGTATGATGGGATTGAGAACGAGAAGGACGTCAGCCATGCAACAGCAGCCTGAAGGATTGCCAGCCGCTCACGGGCTCTATGACCCGCGAAACGAGCACGATGCCTGCGGCGTCGGCCTCATTGCCAATATCAACAATATCAAAAGCCACAAGATCATCGAGGATGGGCTGCTCATCCTCAAGAACCTGGAGCACCGCGGCGCCGTGGGCGCTGACCCCAAGGCGGGCGACGGCGCTGGCATTCTCATCCAGATCCCGCATGTGTTCTTTTCCGAAGAGGCAACGCGCCTCGGCTTTGACCTGCCCGGCCCGCAGCACTACGGCGTGGCCCAGCTCTTCATGCCGCGCGAACCGGTTTACCGCCAGGACATTGAGCGCATCTGGTGGGAGACGTCGCGCGAAGAAGGCCTCAAGGTTTTGGGCTGGCGCGATGTGCCGGTGGACCAGGCCGTGCTCGGCTATTCTGTGAAAGGCACGGAGCCTGTGCACCGTCAGCTCTTCCTCGGGCGGGGCCCCACGATCCGCGATGAGGCGCATTTTGAGCGCAAGCTCTTTGTCTGCCGCAAGGTGGTGTCGAACCGGGTGCTGGAAGTCCTGGGCGCCAAGGCCAAGACCTACTATCCGGTTTCCGTTTCCGCCCGCACCATCGTCTACAAGGGGCTGGTGCTGGGCAAGGATCTGGGGGCTTATTACCGCGATCTTGAAAACCCGCGCCTGGAATCGGCGCTTGCCCTGGCGCATCAGCGCTTTTCCACCAACACCTTTCCAAGCTGGCCGCTCGCCCACCCTTACCGTTTCATCTGCCACAATGGCGAAATCAACACGGTGCGCGGCAATTACAACTGGATGGCGGCGCGCCAGGCCAACATGACGTCGGAAGTCCTGGGCTCCGACCTCGCCAAGCTCTGGCCCATTTCCTACGAAGGCCAGTCTGATACCGCGTGTTTTGACAACGCGCTCGAATTCCTGCGCATGGGCGGCTATTCCCTGCCCCATGCCATGATGATGCTGATCCCGGAAGCCTGGGCCGGCAATCCGCTGATGGATGAAGACCGCCGCGCCTTCTATGAATATCACGCAAGCCTCATGGAGCCATGGGATGGCCCCGCCGCCATGGCCTTCACCGATGGCAAGCTGATTGGCGCCACCCTCGACCGCAACGGCCTGCGCCCCGCCCGCTATCTTGTGACCGACGACGGCTTTGTGCTGCTCTCCTCCGAAATGGGGGTTCTGAAATTCGCCGAGGAGCGCATCACCCACAAGTGGCGCTTGCAGCCCGGCAAGATGCTGCTCATCGACCTGGAGCAAAAGCGCATCATCTCGGATGAGGAGTTGAAGAAGACGCTTTCAACAGCCAACCCCTACAAGGATTGGCTGAAGCGCACCCAAGTTGTGCTGCGCGATCTGCCTGCGGCCAAAACCAGGCGGCCAAAAATCACCGTGCCCTTGCTCGACCGCCAGCAGGCCTTTGGCTACACTCAGGAAGACCTGAAAATGCTGATGGCCCCCATGGCCCAGACCGGCCAGGAGGCCATCAGCATTTTCAGGTCTTCCTGAGTGTAGCCAAAGGCTTGCTGGCGGTCGAGCAAGGGCACGGTGATTTTTGGCCGCCGGGTTTTGGCCGCAGGCAGATCGCGCAGCACAACTTG
>JANOTU010000161.1:0-3717 GCA_031416515.1 Hyphomicrobiales bacterium | reverse complement strand
TGCGCGGCGATTGCGGAACACCTGAAAGCAGGCCGCGATGTCGTCATGCTGTGCGAGGGCGATCCCTTTTTCTATGGCAGCTTCATGTATGTGTTCGCGCGCATGGCGAAGGATTTCAAAACCATTGTGGTTCCAGGCGTCACCTCCATCACAGCCACCGCCGCCGCCATCGGCCGCCCGCTTGCGGCGCGGAATGAGGTGTTGAAAGTCCTGCCCGCGACATTGGAGCCGGAGCGCTTGCGCGAGGAATTGCTCACCGCCGAGTCAGCCGCCATCATCAAGGTGGGCCGTCACTTTGGCAAAGTGCGGGATATTCTCTCATCACTTGATCTGGCAACGAAATCAGTGGTTATCGAAAGAGCCACACGGGAAGACGAGCGCATCACCAAGCTGCTTGATATCACAGGCGACACCCTGCCCTATTTCACCACCATCCTGGTTTATACCGGAGACGAAGCATGGTGAGGCCGGTCATTTTCGTGCTCGGCACATCAGCACTGCCGCTGGCGCAGCGATTGAAGGCTGCCCTTGACGGCGAAATTCATGCGCCAGATTGCGTCAGCGGCGGCGATATCACGTATACAAAAGCCACCGCGCATTTGGCCCTGCTGTTTCGTGAGAGCCGCACCCTTATCGGCTTGTGCGCCAGTGGAATTCTCATTCGCGCTCTCGCCCCGGTTCTTTCCGACAAGCAGAATGAACCGCCCGTGCTTGCCGTTTCCGAGGACGGCGCCTCAATCGTGCCGCTGCTTGGCGGCCATCACGGGGCCAATGATCTCGCCCGCGACATCGCCGCACTCTGCAAAGGCCACGCGGCGATCACCACCGCGAGCGATGTCCGCTTTGGCATGGCCTTCGATCAACCTGAACCGGGCCTCACACTTGCGACCCCTGCGCACATGAAATCCGCAACCGCAGCCAAGCTTGCCGGACATGATGTCACTGTGGAGATAACCCCATTCGTCAAAAATGGCGGTCCAACCCATCTTGTCTATCACCCCCGCGCGCTCGCCATTGGCGTTGGCTGTGAGAGGAATGCGCCGTCTGATGAAGCAATCGCTCTGGTTCAATCCGTGCTGCGACAGAATAATCTGGCGCGTGCGGCGATTGCCTGCATCGCCTCCATCGATTTGAAATCCGATGAGCGCGCCATTCACGCCGTGGCGCGGCATTTCGGCGTGCCGGCGCGGTTTTTCAGTGTTGACCAACTCAATGCTGAGTCCCTGCGCTTGAAGAACCCTTCTGCCATTGTTGCTCGTGAAGTTGGAACACCCAGCGTTGCCGAGGCCTCTGCCTTGGCCGCCGCCGGACCCCGGAGCCAATTGCTGATCGAGAAAACCAAAAGCCAGCGCGTCACCTGCGCTGTAGCGCTTTCTCCCACTCCCATTTTGGAACTTCGCGGCATTGCGCAAGGAACCTTGCTTGTTGTCGGCATCGGACCGGGAAGCCCAGAGTGGCGCAGTCCGGCGGCGCGCTCTGCTTTGGAGGATGCATCCGACTGGGTGGGCTATGGTCTTTATCTCGATCTCGTCGCCGATCTCAGATTCAATCAACACCAGCACCGCTTCCCCCTGGGCGGCGAGGAAGACCGTGTGCGTCATGCAATTGCGCTGGCCGCCCAAGGCAAGACCGTGGCCCTCATTTGTTCCGGCGATGCTGGCATCTATGCCATGGCGGCGCTGGTTTATGAAATCATCGATCTCGAACCCTGCCGCATCGAGGTCCATGTCATTCCCGGCATTTCGGCGTTTCAAGCCGCCGCTGCGAAAGCTGGTGCCATGATCGGCCATGATTTCTGCTGCATTTCGCTCTCTGATTTGCTCACACCCTGGGATGTGATCGAGACCCGCGTGAAGGCCGCGGCGACGGGTGATTTCGTCGTCGCCTTTTACAACCCCCGCTCCCTCAAGCGCCGCGATCAACTGGAACGGGCCATGGGCCTGCTGGCAGCGCATCGCCCGAAAGATACGCCCGTCATTATCGCCACAAATCTGGGCCGACCGGATGAAGCGGTGAAGATCGTCACAATTTCTGATTTTAACCCCGAGGACGTCGACATGCTCACCCTCGTCATGGTCGGCTCATCGCAATCCAAATCATTCCAGCGCGGCGACGGCCAGACCTACGCCTACACGCCGCGCGGCTATGCCAAAAAAAGAGACCTTGCATGACTGTTCATTTCATTGGCGCTGGGCCCGGCGCTGCCGATCTCATCACGGTGAGGGGCTTGCGGCTGATCCAGTCCTGCCCTGTCTGTCTCTATGCAGGCTCGCTGGTGCCTGAAGAGATTGTGAAGGCGACTCCCAGTGGCGCCCGCGTGGTCGATACGGCGCCTTTGCATCTTGACCAGATCATTGCCGAAATCGAGGCCGCCCATGCTGCCGGCCACAATGTGGCGAGGGTTCATTCCGGCGATCCCTGCTTGTACGGAGCAATCGCCGAGCAGATGCGGCGACTTGATAAATTGGGCATTCCTTATGATGTGACACCCGGCGTGCCTGCTTTTGCGGCTGCGGCGGCGGTGCTCAACACTGAATTCACCCTGCCAGAAATCGCCCAGACCGTGATCCTCACACGCACCACCATGAAGGCCTCCCCCATGCCCGCAGGCGAGTCGCTGGAGGAACTTGGGCGCTCCAAGGCCACGCTTGCCATCCATCTCTCGATCCGCAATCTGGCTTACGTCGAGCGCGCCCTCACCCCGCATTATGGTGCTGACTGTCCGGTGATTGTGGTTTACCGCGTCACCTGGCCGGACCAGATGATCATTCACGGTACCTTGGCGACGATTGCAAAGAAGGTCCGCGCCGCGAAACTCACCCGCACCGCCCTGATCCTCGTCGGCGCGGTTCTGGGTGCCCGTGACTTCCGCGACAGCGCGCTCTATGATGTCAATCACCAGCATGTCCTGCGCAGCCGGAAGTCAGCGAATGTCAGAAAAAATATCGTTTAAGCACTGGGCGGTGGAACCGTCTGCGGATGTATCACAGAGCATATCCATGGCAGATGCCGCGGACTTCATCCAGCCAAGGCGGGCCGCGCCGCTCCCGCCGGTTATTCCCGCGGCAGGCGTTCTTGACGAACTTGCCAGCCTGGTCGTCTCTGAGTTAAGCGTGATCGGCAGAGATCCCAATGCCGCGGCGGTGGTTGTCACACCGCGCGAGCTCTTTCTCGAACTCCTGACGCTGGCCATGGCCAATCTCTTCAACCGCATGCCGCTCCCCTCCTGGCTGTTCGACCGCACCATATTGAAAGCTGTCGCCGGGGACATAGACGACAATGAGCTGACCAAACTCGCCACCAAGGCAGAAGACTGGATCCGCACCGAGGGCCTGGTGCGGGTGCAGGAGGGCCAGAAGAGTTACGCGCTCTCGCTCAAATCCATCGCCGCGCTTTCAACCTTCACGCCCAATGGCACGCTCGGCGAATTGATGGAGCAGGCCCGCCTGTGTTACGCCCGCGAAGCCCAAACCCCCGAACTCCGCCGCCTGACAAGACGGCTGGGCGCCACATTCCTCAACCTGATGGCGACGAGTTGACTCTAGTGGTTTGCGTCACTGAATTTGTGTTCATTTCTCGTATCGCGGGGGTAAAACCCCCCCATTGAAGAGCCCAAAGCAGGCCCGCCGGAAATAAGAGGGCAGGTCCAGGAGGTAAACCCCCCAAAAAAGGGGGCGCACCCCAAAAAAATAAATAAACAAAAAAAAAAACAACCCC